>JBPCXW010000169.1:0-6769 GCA_051008185.1 Gammaproteobacteria bacterium | reverse complement strand
ACCTTGACCAGCGGGGCCAGACAGTTGGTGGTGCATGAGGCATTGGAGATCACGCTGTCCGATGCCTTCAGTACCCCGTGATTCACGCCATAGACAATGGTGGCATCCACATCTTTGCCGCCCGGTGCCGAGATAATGACTTTTTTGGCACCGCCTTGCAAGTGTGCGCCGGCCTTCTCCTTGCTGGCGAAAAAGCCGGTGGACTCATGCACCACTTCCACCCCGAGTTCACCCCAAGGCAGGCGCGCCGGGTCGCGTTCCGATAACACCCGTATCTTGTCGCCGTTCACCACCATGTAATCCCCATCCACTTCTACACTGCCGGGGAATTTGCCGTGTGCGGAATCATAACGCGTCAGGTGCGCGTTGGTGTTGCTGTCGCCCAGATCGTTGATCGCGACGATCTGTATTTCATCTGTGCGGTTGGCTTCATACAGTGCCCTGAGGATATTTCTGCCGATCCTGCCATAACCGTTGATACCAATTTTTATCGTCATCTTGCTTGCTCCGGAAAAAAACTTTGAGTTGATATTATCCTAAATCGTCCCGCCCTTCATCGGTACGTAGCGGATCAGTGTGTGAGACCAATCAGCAATGTCCCCCCACCGGAGCCACTACGGGCTTGCGCCCTTGTGCCACCGGCTCCCCCTCAAGGGGGGAGCTATTCGTGCCAGTGTTACTCCCCAGTTAGGGGTTCCTTATGGTGTTACTGCTCCCCCCTTGAGGGGGAGCCAAAGGAGGCGAAGCCTGCTTTGGTGGGGGGCGGCGGTGCGACCCCTTGCCACTTTTGTCTCAACTGCTAATAATCCGCCACACGGTACGACTTGATCATTTTGACTATTCCCTCAGTGGTGATCCCGAAATGTTCAAACACCTCGGCCGCCGGGGCGGACTCGCCGAAGCCCGGTACGCCCAGTACCTCGCCATCCAGACCGACATATTTGCGCCAGTAATCGGGGATACCGGCCTCCACCGCGATGCGCTTGCGGCACGCGGTCGGTAGCACCTGTTCCCGGTATGCCGCGTCTTGTTGATCAAACACATCACAGCTGGGCATGGAGACCAGACGCACGCTGCTGTCGCCCAACGCTTCCACCGCCGCCTTGGCCGGGCCCAGTTCGGAGCCGGTCGCAATGACGATCAACTGTGGCGGGCCGTCCGAATCAATCAGCACATACCCGCCCTTGCCGATGGCGGCGATCTGCTCGGCCTCGCGGGCGATGAAAGGCAGGGACTGTCTGGACAGTAACAGGCAACTCGGCCCGTGCCGGTTCTCAATCGCCCGCCGCCAGGCGACGGCGGTCTCGGTTGCGTCGCCGGGCCGCCATACCGACATACCGGGCAACAGACGCAGAGTGGCGGCCTGCTCCACCGCCTGGTGGGTGGGGCCGTCCTCGCCGAGGCCGATGGAATCATGGGTGAGTATAAAGAGGCTACGTTGCTTCATTAGCGACGCCATGCGCAACGCGTTGCGAGCGTATTCGGAAAACATCAGGAAGGTGCCGCCATAAGGAATGAAACCGCCGTGCAACGCGATGCCACTGTTGATCGCCGCCATCGCAAACTCGCGCACACCGTAGTGCAGATAATTACCGTCCGGCACTGTTGCGCTATTGACGCTTGAGCCCGACCATGTAGTGAGGTTGGAGCCGGTCAGATCGGCGGAGCCGCCGATCAACTCCGGCAGGATCGGCGCATAAGCCTCCAGACAATTCTGTGATGCCTTGCGGGTGGCGATGCTCTCCTGTTTGCCGTTGGTCTCGGTGATGAATGCATCGCATACCGCGTCCCAGTTTTCCGGTAACGCGGCGGCGGTGCGGCGCTGAAACTCCGCCGCCAACTCCGGAAAGGCCTTGGTATAGCGATCAAAACGTTTTTGCCAATCGGCCTCGTTTTTTTTGCCGGTTTTGCCGGCGTTCCAGGCCGCGTAGATCTTGTCGGGGATCACGAAGGGTTTGTGCGACCAGCCCAGAGCCTCTCTGGCACGGCTGATCTCGTCCTCGCCCAGCGGTGCGCCGTGGCTGGAGGCCTTGCCCTGTTTGCCGGGTGCGCCCCAGGCGATCAGCGTGTGACAGCAGATCAGACTGGGGTGTTCGGTGTCGCCCCGCGCCTTGGTGATGGCCGCATGTATCGCCTCTACATCGTGGCCATCCACATCTTCTATCACCTGCCAGTTGTAGGCACGGAAGCGTTGCGCCACATCCTCGGTGAACCAGCCGTCAATGTCGCCGTCAATGGAGATGCGGTTGCTGTCGTAGATCGCAATCAATTTGCCGAGGCCAAGGGTGCCGGCATAAGAGCAAGCCTCGTGCGACAGGCCCTCCATCAGACAGCCGTCGCCGACCGAGACATAAGTATAGTGATCAACAATGTCATGTTCGGGCTGATTGAACTGCGCCGCCAGAGTGCGCTCGGCCAGTGCCATACCGACGGCATTGGCAAGCCCCTGCCCGAGCGGGCCGGTGGTGGTCTCCACACCGGCAGTGCAGCCGAACTCCGGGTGCCCCGGCGTCTTTGAATGCAGTTGCCGAAAGCGTTGCAGTTCTTCCATCGGCAAATCATAGCCGCTAAGGTGCAACAGTGAGTAAAGCAACATTGAACCGTGACCGTTGGACATCACAAAGCGATCCCGGTCCGGCCAGTTCGGGTTGTCGGGGTTATGTTTGAGGAAATCGTTCCACAAGACTTCCGCAATATCCGCCATGCCCATCGGCGCACCGGGGTGGCCGGAGTTGGCTTTTTGCACCGCATCCATGCTCAGGGCGCGGATGGCATTGGCAAGTTTGCGTCTGTCAGGCATAGATCACCCGTTCAGGTCGCAACCGAGAAAGTTGCGGTGGTGTAAGCGGGCGGCTTCCATCACAGTGAAATCGCCGGCGGCGGGATCCATTACGATATCGTCTTCATTGCTTACGGCGGCGATGAGTTCGCCTTGTAGCTGAACCGGTTTGCGATGCGGGTGTTCGCCCTTTGGTGCCTTCTCCGGCCAGGTGTCGGGGATGGTGTGAATCTTCCACACGCCTTTGGCCTTGCGTGGTCGTTTTTGTAGTACGAGGCAATACTCTGTTTGCCGCCTTGAGCGATAGCCCATACCCATTCTTTCCTTGTTCCAGTTGATCAGGTCCACCACATCCAGCGTGGTCGCATCAAGCCAGCCGTGGAAGCCGTTCAGCAGTTCAAACTTGTCCAGCCACAGAAACAGGTGGCCGGTTGGTATCAATGTGCGGTCAATCTCCCGCACAAACTGTGCTATCAGTTCGTCTTCCATTTGCGCCAACTCGCAACGTTTCCTGCCGCGGCTCTTGCCTTCATTGCCGTACTTCATCTTGTTCAGGATTCCCCGATATTGCGGATCAAGGAAAGCGACGGGGATGGCCTCGTCCGGCACCTTTGCCAGCATCTTCAGGCCGTCCATTTTCAGTCGCTTGTTAAGTTTCAGGCTGCTCGGTAGTTCAATGGCCGATGGCTGGATTTTGTCTTTCAAAGTAGTAAGTGGTAGTAAGATGAACAGTGGTCAAGGCCACGGGCTATTTTGCTACAGGCTGTCGTTGATGACAAGTTATTTGTTTTGACATTGGTCCCCCCACCAAAGCAGGCTTCGCCTCCTTTGGCTCCCCCTCAAGGGGGGAGCAACAACGTCGGCACGAATAGCTCCCCCCTTGAGGGGGAGCCGGTGGCACGAGGGCGTAAGCCCGTAGTGGCTCCGGTGGGGGGGACCTGCCAATTTATCCCAGTAGAAAAACCACCCAATATCAGTTATCATCGCCTTTCCCGGTCACACCCGAATAAAGAAAAAATCATGCAACATCTTTTTACCTCGGAATCCGTATCCGAAGGGCATCCCGACAAGGTTGCCGACCAAATCTCCGATGCCATTCTGGACGCCCTGCTGGCGCAAGACCCGACCTCCCGAGTCGCCTGTGAAACCCTGGTGAATACTGGCATGGCAGTCATCGCCGGTGAGATCACCACCAACGCGAAAGTGGATTACACCGAAGTCGTACGCAACACCATCCGCGAGATCGGCTACACCTCATCAGAGTTAGGCTTTGACGCCGATACCTGCAAGATGCTGCTGGCTCTGGACAAACAATCCCCGGACATCGCTCAGGGCGTGAATGAGGGTGAAGGTCTGAATCAGGATCAAGGCGCCGGTGATCAAGGCATGATGTTTGGCTATGCCTGCGACGAAACCGATGTATTGATGCCGTTCGCCATCCACTATTCCCACAAACTGGTGCGACGGCAGGCCGAGGTCAGAAAATCCGGCGAACTACCTTGGCTACGACCCGACGCCAAATCACAAGTCAGCGTGAATTATGAAGACGGCCTAGCAAAATCCATAGCCACCGTAGTGCTATCAACCCAGCACGATCCGGACATAGAATACGCAACACTCAAAGAAGCCGTAACAGAAACAATCATCAAACCAACCCTGCCGCCGGAGATGATCACCGACAACACCACTTTCCTGATCAACCCGACCGGCCGTTTCGTCACCGGCGGCCCGGTAGGCGATTGCGGTTTGACCGGCCGCAAGATCATCGTTGATACCTACGGCGGCGCGGCGCGTCACGGCGGCGGTGCCTTTTCCGGTAAAGACCCGAGCAAGGTGGATCGCTCCGCAGCCTACGCCGGGCGTTATGTCGCCAAGAATATCGTTGCCGCCGGTCTGGCCGCCCGTTGTGAAGTGCAGATTGCTTATGCCATCGGCGTGGCGGAGCCGGTAAGCCTGATGGTCAATACCTTCGGCACCGGCACCTCACCCGACGAGCAGATTGCGGATTTGATCCGGCAACATTTTGACCTGCGACCCAAGGGCATTATCCAGATGCTGGATCTGTTGCGCCCCATTTACCGGCAGACCGCCGCTTACGGTCATTTTGGCCGTGATGATATTGAACTGCCCTGGGAGAAAACAGACAAGGCCAAGCAATTGCGTACGCCCTGAGATAGACTTCAATCATGTTTCAATATATCAACAACTGGTACAAGCGTTACTTTACTGATCCGCAAGCGGCCCTGTTGGTCATACTGCTGGTACCGGGGTTCATCATTATCTATTTCTTCGGTGCGATGCTGGCACCGTTGCTGGCGGCGGTGATTGTCGCCTATATGCTGGAGGGGCCGGTGCGAAAGCTGATGGACAGGGCAGTGCCGCGCATCGTTGCGGTCAGTATTGTGTTTCTGGTATTCCTGCTGTTCACCTTGTTTATTGTCGTCGGTCTGTTGCCTATCGTGTTCCGGCAGGCCAGTCAGTTCTTTCAGGAATTGCCGGGCATGATCACTCGCGGTCAGGATCTGCTGTTACGCCTGCCGGAGCAATACCCGGATATTGTCACGGTGGATATGGTAACGGAGATAGGCAACGCCCTGCGCGGCGGCATGTCTGAGTTCGGGCAAAATATCCTGTCCTTTTCCGTTGCTTCTATTCCGGCGATTATCACGGTGCTGATCTATCTGATTTTGGTGCCGTTGATGATCTTCTTCTTCCTCAAGGACAAGGAACAGATTACCGATTGGCTGCGCCGTTTTCTGGCCACGGATCATGCCTTGCTAAGCCATATCTGGGAGGAGATGGATGATCAGATCGGCAATTATATCCGCGGCAAGGTTTATGAGATCATCATCGTCGGCGTTGCCGCCTTTATAGTGTTCCAGTTGTTGGGTCTGAACTACGCGCCACTGCTTGCCATTGTCGTCGGCCTGTCGGTGTTGATCCCCTACGTTGGTGCGGCGACTGTCACGCTACCCGTCGCCCTGGTCGGCTACTTTCAGTGGGGCTTTGATTCCACTTTTGTCTGGCTGTTGGTGTCCTATTTCGTATTGCAGTTTCTTGACGGCAATGTGCTGGTGCCGGTCCTGTTTTCCGATGTGGTCAATCTGCACCCGGCCGCCATCATCGTTGCCATTTTGTTGTTCGGCGGGCTGTGGGGATTCTGGGGCGTGTTCTTTGCCATCCCGCTGGCGACTCTGGTCAAGGCATTGATCAACGCCTGGCCGACTCTGGAAGACGAACAGGAAACAACTACAGGGTCTTAACCGCTAATTATTTAATAGGCTCCATAATCGCATCCAGATTCAAGCGATCACAAAAATCCATAAAGTCATTACGCAAGGAAGAGATGGCAATATCAACCGGCACATGGATATTCAAATGCACACTAACCATAGTAGTCGCCGTCTGCGATGCCTCATAAGTGGTGGAATACAGATCATGGATATGCGTATTGTTCTTCGCAAAAAACTGCATTAACTTACTATGCACCCCGGCCTGATCAGGACAAATCACATCCACCGCATAAGGAATCAACTTACCACCGGGATTATCACACTCCGTGCGCTTGATATGGATAGCCAAATCCTTTTCCTTAAGCAAGGCATCCTCAACCTTGGCAATGCTGTCCCAGTTACCGGATAACAACATCAACACCGCCAGTTGCTGGCCCAACACAGTCATACGACAGTCCTTGATGTGACAGCCGCAGTCAGACACGGTTTTCGTCAACTGCTCCGGCAATGCAGGGGAGTGGTCGCCGATAACGGTCATTGCCAGGTGTAGTGTTTTTTTCATAGTAGTAGGTAGATGCGCCGGGGCTGTTTTCAGATGCAATTGTGCGCATTTAGAGGCGTATGTGCAAGCGTTGTCTGCACAATTCAAAATTCTTTGTGTGGTGGATGTCGTCACCCCCCACCAAAGCAGGCTTCGCCTCCTTTGGCTCTTTACTACAAGCACGAATAGCTCCCCCCTTGAGGGGGAGCCAGAGGC
>JBPCXW010000168.1:0-15150 GCA_051008185.1 Gammaproteobacteria bacterium | reverse complement strand
TGAGTATTGAGAATATGCTCAAAGGTAAGAAATTGCCTGATTATGAAACCCTTGCTCACCATGTCTTCTGGACCGCAACCGGACAATCGCCCAAAGCAATACGCAAAGCAAGAGGCAAAGACGGCTTCTTTTGTGAGACCAGCGACCGTCTTTTCTATCTCATCTATGAACCGAAACTTACTTTCCTCAGAAGTTCCGACTCCGCCCTTAATAGCGACCGCGCCGATAGAATTGCAAAGCAAGCAAAAACAAAAAAGAAAACAGCAATTGTGTTCGCCACCCACAAATTCATAGGGCAAAAAGAATTGGCGCAGAACGGGATTACATTTGTACAACTTCCTTATGACATAAACGGGCTTGCATAGAGCCAAGGTACGAATAATGGATGAATTAATAACAAAAGAAATTAATAAGATTATTCAAATAGGCCAACAATTGGCAACAGAGGCCAATAGTTCAACTCGTCCACTAGATTACTCGCGCAAACAGGATCTTTCGTTAATTACCGCACGAGGTGGACGATTAATTGAGCAGCTGTACGGCACTGAAAGCACTTATTTTCGAATGTTCGAAAAAGTTAGGCAAGATGGAAATTTCAGTTTGATGCGCCTTGGTTATAATGAGCATGTTAATGAACTGGTTGGAATATTCAAAGCCATAAAGAACGAGATTGAATCTGGCATGCTTGCTGATTTACACAATCTGATGCGGGCAGATATTTTTGCGGATATTCTTGGAATGGCAGAACACCTTCATAGTAAAGGTTACATAGGTGCAGCGGCAATATTGATTGGGGCTACTCTTGAAGACTCTTTGCGAAAACTTGCTGACACAAACGGAGTGTCTCTTCATGATCCTAAGGGAAAACCTCGTACCATTGACCCATTGAATATAGAGCTTGCTAAAAAAGGTATATATGACAGTTTTATTAAGCAACAAATTACCTCTTGGGCAAGCCTTCGAAATGATGCGGTGCATGGGCATTTTAAACAGTGTGACCCTGACCGAGTTGAAAATATGTTGCGATTCGTACAACAATTCTGCTCAGACCATCTCAAATGATTCTCAAAACCTATCAACAAAAAGCCCTTGACCGGTTAGGCCGATGTAGGCATCACCTTCGCGCAACTTCCTTGTGGCATAAACGGATTGACATAGTGCCATGAATTTTGACAGTCTAACGAATAATGATATTAAGAATTTGATTGAAATGCCGAAACTGATAGAGAACCCCAGTGCTCAGTGGAAAACGTTTAGAGGAAGTCAGCAAAGAAACTATACGGCGCGTGGCAATGGTTATTTGTTTCGGCTTTTTGAACGCCAGAACAAGAAAGACACAGACAATTTTTCTTGCGGTCTGGGTGTCGTGAAGCCTGATTCACAGCTTCTGATTTTGTTGCGCTATAATGGTTGCAGCCACACACACGGAGACATAAAGTATGCCTGTCATATTCATAAAGCAACGGAGCAGGCCATTGTGGACGGCAAGAAGGCGGAAAGTTTTGCTACACCGACCGACGAGTACAGGACGCTGAAAGATGCGTTATACTGCTTATGTAGAGATGCTAATATTTCCGGGCTAGTTGATTTGCAACAGCCTAATTTGTTTGGTGCTTGAGTGGAGGTGCGGCATGTTGGAACAACTTAACAACGAAAAACTCTGTGAAATGCTATGTGCTGATGTGTCCTTGCATCAGCGCGGAGAATTCCTGATGCTTCAAACTCCGTTTACTTACCCTGATGGCGATGGTTACCCCTTGTATCTGTCCGAATTGCCAAGCGGGGGCATTAGAATATCGGATGGCGGTCATACACTTATGCACTTGAGTTATGAAAATGATCTGTCCAAGTTTTTTGTCGGCACACGCGGTGTGCTATTTGAACATCTCATAAGGGAAAGCGGCATCCTGCACTCAGAGGAAAGTGGTGAGTTCTATATTGATTCTTCGCTCAATGATTTGTCTCAAGCGGTATTTCATTTGGGACAGGTGCTGACTAGAGTTTACGATATAACTTTTCTCAATCGATCCAGAGTTGCTTCTACCTTTTATGAAGACCTGAAAGAGGCGATATTTTTGATAGTGCCTGAAGAAGAAGTTGAAGAGAACTACCAAATAGCAAGTGTGGAAAACGCAAGCGATTACCCGGTTGATTTCAAAATGACAAATAAATCGAATACGGACTTGTTTTTGTTTGGTCTGCTCAACAGGGACAAGGTACGTCTGACAACAATTTTCTTGCAGTATTACTTGCAACAAAAGGTGGTGTTTGATTCATTTCTGGTGTTTGAAAATCAGGAGGAAATTCCCAGGCGTGACTTGGCCAGATTAACCAATGTGGGTGGTGAAATGATTACTTCACTGGATGCCAAGGATGATTTCAAGCGGAAGTTGGAACGCAGGCTCGCGGCCTGAACCTATTAAGCAGTTGTAAGAATTTTCTCACATGATTCTCAAAACCTACCAACAAAAAGCCCTTGAGCAGTTAGATCGCTGGCTGGAAGTACTCAGAGAAGATCGTACGAAAGCGAAAAAGGCACAGAAGGCACTGGCTGATGCGGGATTACAGGACTCGCTTGACGGACTCGCAAACTACCCGAAAACCGCATGGCAAACCTTGAAAGACCAAGGCGTTCTTCCAACCATCATACAAGATGGCGAAGCCGAAACCCCAGACTACATTTCCCGCACCGCCGACTGTGGTGAACCCATCCCTCATGTCTGTATGAGGGTGCCGACCGGTGGTGGTAAAACGCTACTCGGTGTCGCCGCACTGGAACGGCTCAGCCCCGAAAAAGGGTTTGTGCTTTGGGTTGTGCCAAGCAGGGCAATCTATGAGCAGACTATCAAGGCGTTTCGTACCCGCGAACATCCCTACCGACAAATGCTGGAGAGAATATCCGGCGGCAAAGTGAAACTACTTGAAAAAACTAATCGCTTCACCCGTCAGGATGTTGAAAACCATCTGTGCGTGATGATGCTCATGTTGCCGTCAGCGAATCGACAGAAGGGCAAAGAGTTTCTAAAGATATTCCGTGACAGCGGTGGTTACACTTCGTTTTTTCCAGAACAGGATGATTTGACTGCAAGCAACAAGTTTCTAGAAAAGTTCACTGATCTGGAGAAAATTGAAGGTAGCAACTGTGCCAAACAAAGTTTGATCAATGTATTAAAACTTATTCGCCCGTGTGTGATATTGGATGAGGCGCATAAGGCGTATGGAGCAACTGACAAAGGCAATAAAGATTTTGTTAAATCGGTTAATCGTCTCAATCCACGTTATGTTCTGGAATTGTCGGCAACCCCCAAAGTCGGCATCAGCAACATTCTAGTCAATGTCGGCGGGCAGGAACTAAAAGATGAAGAAATGATTAAGCTGCCGATAGAGATTCATAATTTCAACAATTCCGACTGGAAGCGTACGCTCGCTGAAACACAGGAAAAACTCAAGCGACTGGAATTGGATGCAAAGAAAGTAAAAAGAAGAAATAATCGTTATATTCGCCCGATTGCCTTAGTCAGAGTTCAAAGAACGGGCAAGGAACAGAGGGAAACAAGATATATCCATGCCGAAGATGTACGCGAGTACTTGATACAAAATCTTTCTGTTGCAGAACAACACATACGGGTCCAATCCTCCGAGCAAAAAGAACTTGCACAGGAAGATTTGCTGAGCGAGATGAGCAGTGTTCGCTGGATTATCACTAAGGATGCCTTGAAAGAGGGTTGGGATTGTTCGTTTGCCTACATTCTTGCGCTGCTGGATAACACCAAGGCAAAAACGGCGATTACCCAGATGGTAGGTCGTGTTATGCGGCAGCCTCATGCGAAATTGATTGACGAGCCGGACTCTCTCAATCATTGCTATATCTACTGCTACAACGAGGATGTAACCGAGGCCGTTGAGTGGGTTAAAAGCGGGCTGGAAAAGGAGGGGCTTACTGGGCTTGGTGATTCTGTTATTGGCGGTTCTGATGGTCCTCCTCCGGAGCCTAAAAAAATCCAGCGGAGAAAGCCTTACAAGAAGCTGGAAATATTTCTTCCCCAAGTTTTGCACATAGATAAAACTAAATGGCGACTTATTGATTATGACCGCGACATACTTGGCTCCTTGAGTTGGGACAAGATTAAGCCGGGTCAAGCAGTGAATCTTGAAGAAGGGGATGCTACAGTAGAAAGAGGTGCAATTGTTGACATATTAGCCGGGGAAGTGGAGCAAGATGTTATTTCGGAGCAGATACTTAAAGGAGATGAATTGACGATTGATTATTTCGTCCGCCGCTTGATTGATCTGATTCCTAACCCGTGGCAGGCAGCGCGTATAGCGGAGATGTTTATACGCAGTCACAAAACAGATAAAACTGTATTAGTGCAAAACCGGATTTATCTATCAGAAATCCTGCTACGCAGAATCAAAGAGCATATAGATGGAATGGCCGAGGATATTTTTCGCGCAAAGATTAAGAAAAACGAAATAAAATTTCATCTTGAGGCCGATTTGGATTTAAACTATGAGTTCCAGAAAACTTTCGAAATTCAGGTCGGCGAAAATGAGAAACCTCTCTCCAAACATGGAACTCCCGTTCAGCACAGCCTGTTTGACACTGTATTTGAAAGCGAATTTAACAAGCTGGAAAAGAATTTTGCATTCTGTCTGGATGCAAGCAACTCAATATTCTGGTGGCACAAGATAGCGGCAAAACAACAATATTTTATTCAGGGATGGCGGCGTAACCGGGTTTATCCCGATTTTGTGGTTTGTCGGCAAGACGAAGAAAAATACCTTGTGCTTGAGACAAAAGGCATGCACCTGAAAGGGAACGAAGATACGGATTACAAGGAAAAACTGTTTGAAATTCTTGAAGACACATACAAAGGTGCCCTTGAAAGAGGTGAAATGCGCAACCTCGGCGAGGTCGGCGAAACCCCGGCGACTTACAAGATATTATTTGAGAATAGTTGGAAAGAGGAATTGCAAGAGGCACTGAATGCCCGGTAATTCAACGCTCTATGCTTGCCGTACCGATCACCAGTACTGAAAAACAAACCAATGCCTGAATTACCGGAAGTGGAAACCACCCGGTTGGGCATTGCATCTCACCTCAACGGTAAGCGGGTAAAACAATTCATCATTCGGGAACGCCGCCTGCGCTGGCCGGTTGCTAATGGTCTTGGCAACAAACTGTGTGGTCAGACCTTGCATGGGATTGATCGACGGGCCAAGTATCTGTTGTTCAACTTTGATCGGGGTTGCCTGATCTGGCATCTGGGTATGTCCGGCAGTATGCGGATAGTGACCGAACCCGGTGAGCCGGGGCGGCATGAGCATGTTGATCTGCTTATGCACGATGATACCTGTTTGCGGTTTCGCGACCCGCGGCGTTTTGGTTCTATCCATTACACCGGCAAACCGGTGCAGCAACATAAACTGTTACGCCACCTCGGGCCGGAACCGTTGTCGGCTGAGCTGACGGCGGCGTATCTGTATCGGCGGGCGCGCGGGCGCAAGCAAAAGATCAAGACATTTATTATGGATAGCAAGATCGTCGTGGGCGTGGGTAACATCTATGCCAGCGAGGCACTGTTTGAAAGCGGCATCCATCCCGGGCGCCGGGCTGATCAGATAAGCCTTGAACGTTACGCCGGGCTGGCCGGGGCCATACAGTCGGTGCTGACCCGTGCATTGGCAAAGGGTGGCACGACCTTGCGGGACTTTGTGGATAGTAACGGTGAGCCGGGTTATTTCAGCCTTGAGCTCGCCGTCTATGATCGGGGTGGCGAACCCTGCCGGGTTTGTGGCCGTGCCATTCGGCAACTGCGGCTGGGACAACGCTCAACCTATTACTGCGGTCACTGCCAGCGCTAGCGGTTGCCGCCTGCGCGGGGAGGTGCAAGGCTTACTTGACCAGAGCCGCGCCTTCGCCCCGCGGATCGCTGGCCGCTTGCAGGGTGTTGTCTTCCTTGTTCCACATGATCGCCTGCATGTTGCCGTAACGCCGAGTGTGTTCTCGCAGTGTGTGTCCGAGTGCTTGCAGGCCGCTTACTTCGTGCGCGGACATACCATGTTGTTCATAAACCAACACATCCGGCAGGTACTGGTGGTGATAACGCCGCAAACTTACCCATGACTGCGGTGCATTGCCGGCGGCAAAATCCAGCACACCCAACAACACCATGCTAATGATCCGGCTACCGCCGGGGGTGCCCAGTATGCCCACGGCCTGTTCGGACTCAATGATAGTCGGCGTCATGCTGGACAACGGACGTTTGCCGGGGGCAATGGCGTTGGCCGCGCCTTCCACCAGACGGTAGGCGTTGGACGCGCCGGGTTTGGCGGAGAAGTCATCCATTTCATTGTTGAACACGACGCCGGTGCCGGGGGCAACAAAGCCGGAGCCGAAAGGCAGATTGACACTCAAGGTGGCGGCGACACGGTTGCCGTCACTATCCATAACGGAGAAGTGAGTCGTATCGGTGCCGGTCTGTTGCAGGTCGGGGGTATCTCCGATGCTGTGGCTCGGTGTCGCGCGCTCGCTGTCAATGGTAAGGGCCAGCCCCTGCAGATAGTCTTTGTCCAGCAAGCGCTGTGTGGGAACCCTGACAAAGTCGGGATCACCGAGGAACACCGCACGGTCCCGATAGGCACGGCGCATGGCTTCAACGACATGATGTTTTCTCTGCACGGCGGTCATGTTATCAATATCAAACGCCGACAGGATCTGCAGGGTCTGCGCCAGCGCGATACCGCCCGAGGAAGGCGGCGGCGCGGAAACGATACGAATCCCCTTGTAGTTGGTAACCAGCGGCTTGCGCTCAATGATCATATAGTCTCTGAGATCCTGCCGACTCCAGTTGCCACCGCCGTCCAGACAACCCTTGACCAGCAAGCGGGCGACCTCGCCACTGTAAAAACCGGCCCGGCCCTGCTTGGCTATCGCCTTGATCGTCTTGGCCAGATCAGGCTGCACAATCTTGTAACCTAGTTGCGGTATCTCACCATCCTGCATAAAGATCGCCGCGGTTTCGGGGTATTGCTTGATCACATTTTGACGGAACCGCATCAGTTTTTGATAACGGGGTGTCACGGCAAAACCGCGCTCGGCGTGTTTGATCGCCGCCGCCAGAGTTTTCTTCAGGGGCAGCTCGCCGTAATGCTCGGCCAGATGAATCAGGGCCGCCGGCATCCCCGGAATGCCCGCCGCCAACGGGCCGTTGATGGAGGCACCGCGAATCACCTCATCATTGGCGTCGCGATACAAACGGGCATGGGCTGCCGCCGGTGCTATCTCCCGGCCGTCTATCATGGTCTGCTTGCCGTCCGCTGCACGCTGCAGCAACCAGAAACCGCCGCCGCCAAAGCCCGAGCTGTATGGCTCAACCACACCCAGTGTGGCACTCACGGCAATCGCTGCGTCAAAGGCGTTGCCGCCGTTTTGCAATATATCCATACCCGCCTCCGTCGCCAACGGATGGGCACTGGCGACTGCGTTGCCCGGCGGGCTTTGCTGCGCGAATACGCCACAGCAATAACACAACAACAGTATTGATAGTTTATGTCTCATTATTGACTCCTGTTTTGATTGATACTCTGGTATCGGGTGTATAGTTCCGCATGGCTTTCTCTGTAGTCAGGGTTGGGCGGGATGCAATCCACCGGACACAGGCTGACACATTGCGGCTCTTCATAGTGGCCCACACATTCGGTACAGCGGGCCGGATCAATTTCATAAACAAACTCGCCCTGGGAGATCGCATCGTTCGGGCAGGCCGGCTCACAAACATCGCAGTTGATACACGCATCGGTAATCATCAATGCCATTGTTTGCTATCCCTTGAGTTTTTTTGTCAGTGCGGTGCTCACCGCTTTATGCACAAACGGTGTTACATCGCCGTCCAGTGAGGCGATCTCCCGGATTAGGCTGGAGGAAACATAGTTCAGGTGTTCGGCGGGTGTCAGGAAAACGGTTTCGGCATCGGCAAAAAGTTGGCGGTTCATACTGGATAGTTGGAACTCGTATTCAAAATCGGACACCGCGCGCAGGCCGCGGATAATAACCCCGGCCTTTTTGTCTTTGGCAAAATTGGTCACCAGGCCGGAGAAACCGGTTACTTCTACATTATCCAGATGGCCGAGCACGGTCTGTGCGAGGGCGACTCGTTCGTCGGATGAGAATACCGTCTGCTTTGAACTGCTGGCCGCGATGGCGACGATGACGCGGTCAAAGAGTTTTGCCGCCCGTTCAACAATGTCGCTGTGGCCGTTGGTAATCGGATCAAAGGTGCCCGGATAGATGGCTGTTCTGGTCATTACTTACATCGCCTCACTTGGTTATTCGCATCGCTCATGCAGACAATATATTACCCGGCCCGCACGCGCTGTTTTGATTGTATTGAGGCCGGGGTTCACCTGCTCTGTTTCCGCCTCGGTGTATATGTGCGCCTTTTCGCTCAGGTGTCCGCCGTGCAGTAACAGCTCGCAGGAACGCTCCAGCAAACCTGACTGGAAAGGCGGATCAAGAAAGACAATATCATAAATCGCCGTGTTTTGTTGCAGCCATTGCAGGGCATCCGTGTGGATTATCTCTGCGGCATCGGCTTGCAACCGTGCCTGATTGCGCCTCAGTGCCGCGACCGCCCCGCTGTCCGCATCCACCATACACACGCTGGCCGCACCACGGGACAGGGCCTCAAACCCGAGGGCGCCGGAGCCGGCGTATAAATCCAGACAGGCCGCGCCCTCAATATGCGGCGCCAACCAGTTGAACAGGGTTTCCCTGGCCCGGTTCGGGGTGGGCCGCAACGCGGCCGCATCGGCGACACTGATCTTCCTGCCGCGCCAGTGCCCGCCGATAATCCTTATTTGCCCGGGCGCATGTTCAGGCTTATTCAGCCCGGGCTTCCCCGGCCCCGGCATCCACCGGCCCGACCAATACGGCAACGAACTTGTCCGGGTGCAGATGTTTGGCGAAGGCCTGTTTGATGTCGCTGACGGTTACTGCATTCACCTTGTCAATATAGGTGTCCAGATAATCTAGCGGCAGGTTGTAAAAACCGATCAGCGCAACTTGATTCAGTATCTTGCCATTGCTGTCCAGATTCAGCGGGAAGCCGCCGGTGATATTCAGCTTGGCCGCTTGTAGCTCCGCCTCCGTGGGGCCCGTGTTGATGTAGTCGGCGATCATCTCTCGCAACACTTGCAGGGCCTGTCCCTGTTGCTCGGCACGGGTCTGCAGACCCGCCATGAACGGCCCCTTCTTGCGCCGCGGTGAAAAGTAACTATAGACACTGTATGTCAAACCGCGCTGGTCACGGATCTCTTCAAACAGGCGCGAGATCATACCGCCGCCACCCAAGACATGATTGCCGACATACAGCGGAAGGTTATCCTTGTCACCGCGCGCCAGTGCCGGCTGGCCCAGCAGGATATGCACCTGAGTAGATGCATGTTGAACACGGATTTCCTCGGCGGCCCGTAGCGGTTTCACGCGCGGCAACGGTGCCGGTGGTTTGCCGCGCGGCAGGTCACGGGTCAAGTCTTCGGCAATGACCTCGGCCTCGGCGCGGGATAGATCACCAACGATCGTGATCAACGCGTTGCGGGCAGTGTAGTAGCGACGATGGAAGGACTTGATATCCGCCCGCTTGATCGCATTGATGCCGGCCTCCGTGCCTTCCGGCGGTCTGGCGTAGGGATGTTTCTGGTAGAGGGCGGCAAAAAAATTATCGTGGGCAACACTGCCGGGGGATTGCTGCTTGTCTTGCAAGCCGACCAGAAAACGTTTTCTTTGTCTGGTGATTGCCTGCGCCGGAAAATCCGGTTGCGCGATCACCCGGCGCAGATTTTTTAGTGCGGCTTGTAACTTGTCTTCCCCGGCAAGGCTACGCAAGGTGATGGTGCTGGAATCATAACCGGCACCGGCACCATAGTGGGCACCGAGCCGTTCAAATTCGTAGCTGATGCCATCCGCATCAAGGCCGCCGGCGCCCTCGTCCAGCAGACTGCTGGTGAATTGCGCCAGACCGGCCTTGCGTTTCGGGTCGCGGGAACTGCCTGCGTCAAACATTATCTTGATATCCACTATCGGCAACTCTCTGGATTCGACAAACAGGATGCGGCTGCCGCGATCAGTCTGCCAATCCTGTATGACCGGCCCGGCGATAACGCCGGGGGCGAAACCGATCAGTAACCATAAAACCCTAGTGAGCATGGCCGTCATCCATCTGTGCCGGGTTATCGGACTCCGGTTGCAATTCCGCCACGGTCAGTTTCTTATCCCGCAGATATTTATCGGCCACATACATCAGCTGCTCCGCCGTGACCGCCTTGATGTTATCCACATATTCATCGGCCAGCCGCCAACCCAGACCATTGGTCTCAAAAACCCCCAGCACCAGAGCCTGATAAAACAGCGAATCCTTTTCATACACATCGGATGAGATCGTTTGTGCCTTTACCCGTTGCAGTTCCTCAACCGTCACCGGCTCGGTTTGTAGCAGGGTTATCTGCTCCCGAACGGCGGCCTCCAGTTGCTGCAAATCCCGGCCCTGCCCCGGTGTGCCGCTGATGATGAAGGTGCCGTCAAGACGGTTGCTGAGTGAATACGATGAACCCAGGGTGCTTGCCACTTCCGCACCGCGCACCAGACGGGCGGCGAAACGCGCACTGTTGCCACCGCTCAGGATATGGCTCAGCACATCCAGGGCATAAGGCTCCCAATCCTGTATCTGTTCCGAGTCCAGCGCGGTCTTCAAGCCGGGTGTCTTATACACCATCAGCAGACTGGGCAATTTCGCCGCGCGTCGCACGACCACGCGCTTGATACCGTTCTGCTCAATCTCCGGTTGCACTCTGGGCGGCACAATCTGTTCCGGTTTCAAATCGGCAAAGTAGCGTTTTGCCAACGCATACACTTCGCTACCTTTGACATCACCGGCAACGACAACGGTGGCGTTATTCGGTGCATACCAAAGTTGATACCACTGTTCCAGATCGCTGACAGTCATGTTGTGCAGATCAGCCATCCAGCCTACCACCGGGTTGCGGTAGGGGCTGGTCTGCCACGCCGTCGCCATCGCCACTTCATACAGATAGGCATTCGGTTGATCCTCCGTGCGTAAGCGTCGCTCTTCCTTTACTACTTCTATTTCTTTCTCAAAATCAGCCTGATTGATGATCAGGTTACGCATGCGATCCGCTTCCAGTTCAAAGCTCACGGCCAGACGGGATTTTTCCAGTATCTGGAAGTAGGCCGTGTAGTCGGCGCTGGTGAAGGCGTTATTGCGCCCGCCGTTCTCGGCGATGATGCGGAGAAACTCACCCTCGGGATATTTTTCTGTGCCTTGAAACATCATGTGTTCCAAAGCGTGGGAGATACCGGTGGTACCGGCGAGTTCGTAACTGCCGCCTACCTTGTACCAGATCTGCGAGATCACGACCGGTGCCCGGTGATCTTCTTTCACCAGCAACTTGAGGCCGTTATCAAAAATAAATTCCTGCACCTCTTCCTCTTGCATCGCCGCCGATGCAAACAGGGGCGCGCCGCACAGGCCGAGGATGATCAGCGAACAGGCAAGGCCGCGCCGGGCATTGTTGTGCGGCGGTGTCTGTGCCGCTGTCTCTGGGTAGTGTAAGGGGTAGTGCAAGCTTGTCTCCGGGTTATGGCGTTGTTTGTGATGTTGCATGATAGTAGAACGGCTGGCGATTTGGTAGTTCAGTGGCGGATAATGTTACGATAGCCTACCTGATAACCAAATCGCCATTGACTACGCATGATCCGCTTTACCAACGTATCCATGAGTTACGCTACCGGGGAGGAGGCCCTGCATAGGCTCAACCTGCATATTGAACAGGGGGAAATGGTCTATGTCACCGGTCGTTCCGGTGCCGGCAAGACTTCCCTGCTGAGGCTGGTCGCGCTGGTGGAGCGTCATAGCGGCGGGCAGATTATTGTCAATAGCCAGAATCTGGATCGGGTTACCGGCAATCGTGTGCCGTTATATAGACGCAACATCGGGTTTATCTTTCAGGATCACCGGCTGCTGGATGATCGTACCGTGTTTGATAATGTCGCATTGCCCCTCGTTGTCGCCGGTTATATTTACCCGGAAATTCGCAAACGGGTGCATGCCGCGCTGGACAAGGTCGGTTTGCTGGATAAGGAGAAATCCATTCCCGTTTCGCTGTCCGGGGGTGAGCAGCAACGTGTCGGTATCGCCCGCGCCGTGGTGCACCGGCCGGCCGTGCTGCTTGCCGACGAGCCTACCGGTAATCTGGACCCGGCCTTGTCATGGGATACGATGACTTTGTTTGAGCAGTTCAATCAAATTGGTGTCACGGTTGTGATCGCCAGTCATGATTTGAGCATGATCAAGGCGATGCAAAAACGCATCATTACACTCCGGCAGGGTCGCCTGTTCACCCACCTTGGCGAGGCCAGCGAACAGTGAGCAAGGCCCGAGACAACCGGCGACAGAGCGGTATCAGAAGAGGCTTGAGGGCCTGGCTGACGCAACATGCACAGGCATTTGTATTCAGCCTTGGCCAGTTATACAAGTATCCGCTAGGGACTTTTTTGACTGCCGCCGTCATCGGTATTTCGCTGGCCTTGCCGGCGGGGTTTTATTTGTTGCTGGAAAATATGCGGCAGATCAGTGACGGTTGGGAATACAGTTCCGACATCTCCCTGTTTCTGCGGCATGATCATCCTGACCATCAGGTGGGCACGCTGGTTGATCAAATCCGCGCTATGGATGGGGTTATGCAGGTGACGATTATTGATCGTGATCAGGCTCTGGCTGAATATCGTGCGCTGTCGGGTTTTGATCAGGCGGTTGATCTGCTCGTGGATAACCCGTTGCCGAATGTGTTGCTGATCAAACCGCAACCGGGCGAGCTCGGCTCAGCCAGCATTCAGGTGTTGCTGGAACAACTGCGGCAACTGCCGCAGGTTGATGCCGCACAATTTGATCGGCAATGGGTGCAACGTCTGTTTCTGATCATGCAGATCATACAGCGCACCATTATTGTGTTGTCCGTTATTCTGGGTATCGCTGTGTTGCTGATAGTTGGCAATACCATCAGGCTTGCCATTTACAATCGGCGGCAGGAGATTGAGATCAACAAACTGTTTGGGGCTACCAATGCTTTTATTCAACGGCCGTTTCTGTATTACGGCCTGTTGCAGGGGATTATCGGCGGCCTTATCGCCTGTGTCCTGTTGCAGATCGCCGCGCAGGGCCTGCATGGCCCGGTGAGCCGCCTGTCACTGTTGTATAACGACCCGTTTCAGCTCAGCACGCTGGGGCTGTTTGATGGTCTGGCGGTTACCCTGAGTGGTGGATTGCTCGGGATTGTCGGGGCTTTTCTGTCGGTCCGGCGCCATATCAAGGCCTTCGATCCTGTGTAGAATCAGCAAGTTACAGCCTGTTAGCCAATGGAATTAGCACTCTCATCCCAAGAGTGCTAAAATCGGCTTAAAGTAACTCATGGAGTGTAAGTCAATGAATAGCAGTGTGATTATGCAACCGACCGTCCCGGCCGGGTCAATAAACGCCTATATCCAGACGGTTAGTCAGATTCCGATCCTCAGTCCCGAGGAAGAACAGGCGCTGGCACGGCGTCTGCACGAGCAAAATGATTTGGAGGCCGCACGGCAACTGGTGATGTCGCACCTGCGTTTTGTCGTGCGGGTAGCCAAAGGGTATAGCGGCTACGGTCTGTCTCAGGCCGATCTCATTCAGGAAGGCAATATCGGATTGATGAAGGCCGTCAAACGTTTTGATCCTGATGTGGGTGTGCGTCTGGTTTCCTTCGCCGTACACTGGATCCGCGCGGAGATGCACGAATTCATCTTGCGCAACTGGCGTATCGTCAAGGTCGCCACCACCAAGGCACAACGCAAACTCTTCTTTAACTTGCGCTCCAGCAAAAAACGCCTGGGCTGGATGAACCGGGAAGAAGTCACCGCCATCGCCAAGGATCTGGGCGTCAGCACCAAAGATGTACTGGAAATGGAAAAAAGAATGAGTGCCTACGACGCCTCCTTTGACGGCCCGGGCGACGACAACGAAACCGCACCACCGGCCCCGGCAGGCTATCTAACCGATTCCCGCATCGGCCCCGAACAGGCGCTGGAACTGGAGCAAGATGCCTCACTAAAACAAGGCAAACTATCCACCGCCCTGAAAGAACTTGATCCCCGTAGCCGCGAGATCATACAAGCCCGCTGGCTGAACGAAGACAAACAAACCCTGCACGAACTGGCGGCTCAATATGAAGTATCGGCGGAACGCATCCGACAGATTGAGCAGAACGCGATGAAAAAGTTGCGGGTTGGGGTTGGAGAGGAGTGAGTACACATATCTAATTTTTATCGTCAAACCCAAGGGAAGAAGCCATGCTTTCCCTTGTAAGTGATAGAATTAAACTGTTGCGACAGGAGGTTGCTGAGGGGCCGTTCCGGACCTGAGCATCGTTGATTGAAATGTCTATTTTCACAAAATTAGCCTATTTTTGTAGGTGTTTTCGTGATTGTCACAATATTTGTTTTTGTGGGTTGAATAATGCCATTAGCTCTGATATTCTTGTAGTGTGGGCGACGGGTAAGTCTCAACAGGGTAGCCTAAGCGGCTATCTAGAGCGGCTTATCGCGAAAGCGGTCAGCGGGTCGCAGGTAATATAATCCTGTCCCGTCTCCCGCACTCTTTTATCCTCCCTTTGATAACCAGATGGTCCTGCCCCTGTAGATCGTCGGCCCGAACATAACCAAGTTTCAGTTGTCGGTGATTGAGTTAAACTGTTGCGGCTTCGGACCTGGACATCGTTGATTGAAATGTCAATTTTCACAAAATTAGCCCTGTTTTTGTGGGTGTTTTGGCGATTGTCACATTATCTGTGGCGGTGAGTGAGTGGGTTGAAATACTGCCATTAGACCTGATACTATTCAAATGGGTGGCGGATAGGTCTCGGAGTAGGTCAAACCTACCATCGGACAGAGCAGCTCGCTGCGTAAGCAGCCAGCGGGTCGCAGGTTCGAATCCTGCTCCGCCGCCTTTTTTCTATTTGATTTCTCCTGTAATCACCTTGTACCCACTTTTCTCATTTAAGTTCCTCGGGTAGATATAACTGAACGTTATCACAATCCACGCGCCC
>JBPCXW010000167.1:0-14592 GCA_051008185.1 Gammaproteobacteria bacterium | reverse complement strand
AGGCTTCGCCTCCTTTGGCTCCCCCTCAAGGGGGGAGCTATTCGTGCCCATAGTAAAAAGGCAAAGTAGGCGTTAGCCTGCTTTGACATTGTTGTATGTTACTGTTTCCCCTTTCCACAACAGCGAGATGATACAATTCACCCAATGATACGTTTATTTGCCCTCCCCGCCCTGTTGTTGTGCCTGCTTATCGCGCCGGTATTTTCGCTTGCTGCTATGTCTCTGGAGCAGCAGCGGCAGGTTTATCTGGATGCCGGGAAGGCTTTGAAGGCGGGGCGGATTGATAGTTTTAAAAAACTGGCGGGGTCTATTGAGGGTTATCCGCTTTACCCGTATTTGCTCTATGACTATATGCGGCCGCGGTTGCGGCAGGTGCGGGATGAGGAGCTTGCTGGTTTTCTTGAACAGTATGATGATCTGCCGGTGACTGCTGAGTTGCACAAGACGTGGTTGAATGTGTTGGCGCGGCGTAAGCGTTGGGATGTGTTTTTGAAATACTATGTGCCGCAAGAGGATGTCGCGTTGCAATGTCGGCAGTTGCAAGCTCGTATGTATAGTGGGGGCGATGACTCTCTGCTGGAGGATATCCGTGCGGTCTGGTTGGCGGGTGAGTCACTCCCGCCGGTATGTGATTCTGCTTTTGCGCGGCTTTATAAAAGTGAGTTGATGAACAATGAACTTGTTTGGCAACGGATTAAGCTTGCGATGGATAAGAATAATGTATCACTGGCTCAATACCTGAGTCGCAAGTTGTCGAAGACCGAGCGGGCGCGGATGAAAAAATGGGTTGCCCTGCATCACAACCCCGATCGCTGGACTCGTAATATCAATTATGCAGATGATGACGTTAGCCGGGCTATGATCCTCCACGGGATGCGGCGTCTGACTCGTGTCAGTATTGACAAGACTGTTGCACGCTGGAATGAACTCAAGGGGCGATATGATTTTAGTCAGGAACAAATTGACTCGTTGGACAAATATCTGGCGGCAAGGGCTGCGGCCAAACTTAACCCGAAGGCGATAACACTGTTGCACAATCTGGATGACGATCTGATTGATGAACGTATGTTTCAATGGCGCCTGCGCACGGCCTTGCATGAAAAAGACTGGCATATAGTAAAGGAATGGACGCTACCCCCAGCGCCCGATGCACGGCTGGAGTCCCGCCGCCTGTTCTGGCAGGCGCGCGCACTGTATGCACTGAACGAAACGGAACCGGCACTGGCGATATTCACGGATCTGAGCAAGGGACGCGGCTACTATGCCTTTCGCGCCGCCGACCATCTTGGTCTGGAATACGATTTCGGGCATCGCCCCCTGCCTGAAGACCCGGCGGCGTGGGAGGAAACAACCCAACACCCGTTTATGTTACGGGCACGGGAGTTTTATCTGCTGAAAAAAACCCGCCATGCCAGACGCGAATGGGATTACGGTCTGGATACCTTATCGCCGAAGCAGATGCAGATCGCCGCCGCCATCGCCGGAGACTGGGGCTGGTATGATCGCGCCATTATTACCCTGGGCCGAGCCCAAGCCTACGATAATTTGACCCTGCGCTTCCCGTTACTATTTGAGAAACGCATCAAACAATACGCCGACAAACGCGATGTGGATCTGAGCTGGATGTATTCCGTAGTACGGGCGGAAAGTGCTTTTATGGTGCAGGTGCGCTCACCCGCCGGTGCCCTCGGGCTGATGCAGGTGATGCCCCGAACAGGCCGACTGACGGCAAGGTCTATCGGCTACCGGCGTTTCAACAAAAGTATGTTGCTCACTGAAAAACACAATGTCGCCATCGGTAGCGCCTACCTGAGACAAATGCTGGACCAATTCAATCATAACCATGTGCTGGCCACCGCCGCCTACAACGCCGGGCCGCACAATATCATGCGCTGGTTGCCGAAAAAAATGTGCACAGACCCGGAGATCTGGATAGAAACCATCCCGTTCAAAGAGACCCGACAATATGTTCGGCGCATCCTGTATTACGCCAGTATCTATGACTGGCGCTTGCAGCGTGACATCGTGCCCGTCGCAAAGCGGATACAAAGCATACCCACAAGAAAACAACTGGTCGCCAAACTGCACTGCGAAGACCCCACCAATTATGCACAACAATAACCTGCGGCTTAGTATCAGTTCGCTCATCCGCCGACTGGTTGATCTGGAAACACAGGAAACCGCGCCGGTAGTCTGGGCGTTTGCCTATTTTTTCTGCCTGCTGTGCGGCTATTACATCATCCGCCCCATACGCGATGAGATGGCCATCCTCGGCGGCGTGGAAAACCTGCAATGGCTATTCACCGGCACCTTGCTCGCGATGCTGTTGGTCGTGCCCGTATTCGGTTGGCTCAGCAGCCGTTACCAACGCCGACAGTTCCTGCCCTGGGTATATGGTTTCTTTGTCTTCAATCTACTGTTGTTTTCCGTGTTGCTGAAACTGCCGTCCATACAGATTTATGTGGCACGGGCTTTTTTTATCTGGGTCAGTGTGTTCAACCTGTTCGTGGTCTCGGTCTTCTGGAGCCTGATGGCGGACATCTTCAATAACAACCAGGCAAAAAGATTGTTCGGCTTCATCGCCGCCGGTGGAACGGCGGGGGCGATCACAGGCCCCGGTTTGACCGCGCTGTTGGTAGAGCAATTCGGCAAGGCCAATCTGTTACTGCTGTCCGCCCTGTTCCTGTCACTCACGATCATCGCCATCGTGCAATTGTGCCGCTGGTCGGACGAGACACTTGAACAAACACCGGCACCGTTAGGCGGCGGCATACTGGACGGCATCAAGATGGTGATCGCATCACCCTATCTGTCAGGGATCTGCCTGCTGATTTTTTTCTATACCACCCTCTCCACCTTTTTGTATTTTCAGCAGGCACAGATATTCGCTGACAACATCACTGACTCAAACCTGCGGATCAAAATCTTTTCCTATATGGAGATCGCCGTCAATGTCCTCACCTTGTCCATACAATTTTTCTTCACCGGCAGGATCATCAAACGCCTCGGGCTGGCCCTCGCCCTGATCATCGTGCCCTTGCTACTGGTGTTCGGCTTTATCGCCCTCGGCATCGCCGCCGGTCTCGGCACCATTATCGCCGTGCAGATAATCAAACGCAGCGGCAACTATGCCATTATGCGCCCGGCGCGGGAGATGCTATTCGTGGTATTGGACAAAGACGCAAAATACAAGGCCAAAAACTTTATTGACACCACTATCTACCGCACCGGCGATGCCTTCAGTGCCTGGGTTTATGCCGCCCTCAAGGGGGCCGGCCTCAGCCTGAATCACATCGCCTTTATCGCTGTGCCTGTTACCGCCGCCTGGGTTTGGTTATCCTATCGTCTGGGCAAACAACAACAGGGCAAGGCAGCCCTGACCACTACCGGAGAAATGACATGACTATCAACCGAAGACAATTCCTGCAATCAGCCTGCGCCGGCGGATTGGCCTTGCGTCTGGCCCACCCTGCGATGGCTGCCTCTCACAGTGCCGTTATCAAAAAAACCATACCCTCATCCGGCGAGCAGCTCAATGTGATCGGCATGGGCACATCGCGCACCTTCAACGATGAGATCGATCCCGAGCAACTGCGCGAGGTGTTACAGATCTTTTTTGATCAGCAGGGACAACTGATCGATTCCTCACCGATGTACGGCCCGGCGGAGCGGCTACTGGGAGAACTGTTGCCAATGGTAAATAATAAATCCGCCTTGTTCGCGGCCACCAAAGTTTGGACCGACGGGCGCGAGCAAGGTATAGAACAGATGCAACGCTCGCTAAGCCTGATGGGTGTGCCGAAAATGGATCTGATGCAAATCCACAACTTGCGCGACTGGGAACTACATCTGCCCACGCTACGCGCATGGAAAGAGGAAGGACGCATCCGTTATATCGGCATCACCACCTCGCATGGTCGTTATCACGCCGAGCTGGAAGCGATCATGCGGACCCAGCAACTGGACTTTGTGCAACTCAGTTACAACATCGCGGATCGGGAAACCGACAACCGCCTGCTACCCGTGGCACTGGACAAAGGCATCGCCATCCTGATCAACAGACCCTATCAAAGAGGCGATCTGTTTAGCCAAGTCAAGGACAAGCCGTTACCGGACTGGGCCAGTGAAATAGATTGCCAAAGCTGGGGACAGTTCTTCCTGAAATTCGCGGCCGCTCATCCCGCCGCCACCTGCGTCATCCCGGCGACCTCCAAACCCAAACACATACGGGACAACATGCAAGCCAACTACGGCAGGCTACCGGATCAGGCCATGCGTAAAGAGATGATCGCCTACTTTGATCGGATTTGAACGGGGCCGGACTTTATGCAGATCTATCAAGTGGGCGGTGCTATTCGTGATGAACTGCTCGGGACCAAGGTAAAAGACCGGGACTGGGTGGTAACAGGCGCGACACCGGAGGCCATGCTGGCACTGGGTTACAAACAGGTGGGCAAGGACTTCCCCGTATTCCTGCACCCCGACAGCAAGGAGGAATACGCCCTCGCCCGCACCGAGCGCAAGGTCGCCTCGGGTTATCACGGCTTCACCTTTGACACCTCAACCGAGGTCACACTGGAACAGGATCTGTTACGCCGCGACATCACCATCAATGCCATCGCCCGCGACAGTGACGGCGCACTCATTGATCCGTTCAACGGCCAACGCGATCTTGAGGCCCGGATCATCCGCCACATCTCACCGGCCTTCGCCGAGGATCCGTTGCGGGTGTTACGGGTTGCCCGTTTCAGTGCCCGTCTGGATTTTGATGTGGCCGCGGAAACCCTTGACCTGATGCAACAACTGTCAGCCTCCGGTGAATTGCAAACCCTGCCACCGGAACGGATCTGGGTGGAAATGGAAAAGGCCCTCAATGGCGAGCAACCACGGCGGTTCTTTCAGGTGTTACGTGATTGCGGTGCCTTGCAAGCCATCTTGCCGGAACTTGACAAGCTGTTCGGTGTACCGCAACCACCGCAACATCACCCGGAGATAGACTCCGGCCTGCACACCTTGTTGTCACTGGATGTCGCCTGCCGCCTGTCCGATGATCCCGTCGTGCGCTTCGCCGTACTGGTACATGATCTGGGCAAGGGCACGACACCGGCGGAGATGCTACCCGCACATCACGGCCACGAAGAGCGGGGCGTGAAACTGATAAAACAGTTGGCAACAAGACTACACATCCCGAAAAAGTATCGTGAGCTGGCCGTCATCGTGTCGCACTATCATCTGATCTGTCATCGTGTCGCCGAGTTGCGCGCCACCACCATCCTGAAATATCTGGAGGCAATGGACGCCTTCCGTCGCCCGCAACGTTTCGCCGATTTCCTGCTGGCCTGCGAGGCCGACGCCCGCGGCCGTACCGGCCTGGAAGACCGGGATTACCCACAGGCCGGTTATTTCCAGACCTGTCTCGCCGCCTGTCAGGCCGTGGATACCGGCACCCTGACCGCCACCGGATTGCAGGGGCTGGAACTGGCCGCCGCCCTCAGGCAGGAGCGGCTTAAGGCTGTAAAAAAGGCCACAAAACCCTTGAATAATCAGGATTCCACTGTGGCGGATCATTAATGTATGAGACAAACTTAGCAATGGCCCCCCACCAAAGCAGGCTTCGCCTCCTTTGGCTCCCCCTCAAGGGGGGAGCTATTATTGCTCCCCCCTTGAGGGGGAGCCGGTGGCACAAGGGCGTAGCCCGCAGTGGCTCCGGTGGGGGGACATGGCTGATTGGCCTCACACACTAATCCGCCACATCCACTGGAAATAATGCTTGAAACCGTGTAACTTATCCGTCCCTTTTCAACCCTATTGAACTTACCCAACTATTTGATGGTAAATAAAGTTTTTGTCAAAACCTTCGGCTGCCAGATGAACGAATACGATTCCGACAGAATGCGGGATGCGCTGGCGGCGTCTCACGCCATGGTAGAAACCGGCGACCCGCAACAGGCCGACCTGCTGATCTTCAACACCTGCTCCATTCGCGAAAAGGCCCAGGAGAAATTATTTTCCGAACTGGGCCGCTGGCGACAAAAGAAACAAACCGAGCCGGATTTTGTGATCGCCGTCGGCGGTTGTGTCGCCAGTCAGGAAGGCAAGGCAATTTTTTCCCGCGCCCCTTATGTGGATATCGTGTTCGGCCCACAAACCCTGCATCGTCTGCCGCAACTTTATGATCAAGTGAAAGCAGGCCAACGACAAGTCACGGACATCTCCTTCCCGGAAATAGAAAAGTTTGACCAACTACCCGCACCACGCGCCAACGGCACGACCGCTTTTGTCTCCATAATGGAAGGTTGCAGCAAGTATTGCACCTTCTGTGTCGTCCCCTACACCCGCGGTGAAGAGATCAGCCGCCCGCTGGATGATGTGCTGGCCGAACTCGTAGCACTGGCCGAACAAGGTGTCAGGGAAGTGACCTTGCTCGGACAAAATGTCAACGCCTACCGCGGCCAAACCCATACCGGCGACATAGCCGATCTGCCCGACCTGATAGAATACATTGACGCAATAGACGGCATAGAACGCATCCGCTACACCACCTCACACCCGCTGGAGTTTTCCCAACGGCTGATTGATGTCTATGCCAAGGTGCCCAAGCTGGTCAATCACTTACACTTGCCGGTGCAAAGCGGTTCGGATCGCATACTCGCCGCGATGAAACGCGGCCACACCATTCTGGAATACAAATCCAAAATCAAACGGCTACGCGAGATACGCCCGGACATCAGCATCTCTTCAGATTTTATAGTCGGCTTCCCCGGCGAGACCGAGCAGGATTTTCAGCAAACGATGGATCTCGTCGCCGAGATAGGCTTTGATCACTCGTTCAGTTTCATCTACAGCCGCCGCCCCGGCACACCGGCCGCCGCCCTGCCCGACGACATAACGCCGGAAGAAAAGAAACAACGCCTGCAACGCCTGCAAGATCGTATCACCCAACAGGCCGCAGCCATCAGCAAAGGCATGGTAGGCAAAACAGAAAAAGTGCTGATTGACGGCGTATCAAAAAAAGCCGCCACCGAGCTGGCCGGCAGAACGGAAAACAATCGCGTCGTCAATGTGCAAGCCGACACCGCCCTGACAGGCAGTATAGTAGATGTAGAAATCACCGAGGCCCTGCCCAATTCCCTGCGCGGCAGGCTGCTCCGGCAACACCAACCCCGCCATACAACCGAATACCTTGCGACAGCATAAGCATTGAGTACCGCAACCGACATCAACCTCATCTCCACTGAACTCAATCTGGAACCCGCCGATAACGAACGGCTGGCCAACCTGTGCGGTTCTCTGGATGCAAACCTGCGCCATATAGAAAGGCGGCTGGGTGTGGAGATCAGCAACCGCGGCAATTATTTCAAGATCGCCGGCCCGCCTGCGATTGTAAAGATCGCCGGTCAGTTGCTGGATGAACTGTATGCCTCCGCCGGTTCGGAAACCCTGTCCAGCGAAAAGATTCATCTGGCCCTGCAAGACAAATCCATAGACGAAGACAGTGAGCAAGACGATCAGGATGACAACATCACCATCAAGACCAAGCGCGGGGTGATCAAGGGGCGCAGTCCAAACCAGCGCTTGTATCTGCGTAATATAATGCAACACGATATCAGCTTCGGCATCGGCCCCGCCGGCACCGGCAAGACTTACCTCGCGGTGGCCTGCGCCATTGCCGCTCTGGAGCAGGACCGGGCGCGGCGTATCGTGCTGGTGCGACCGGCGGTTGAGGCCGGTGAAAAACTCGGCTTCCTGCCGGGTGATCTGGTGCAAAAAGTCGATCCCTATCTGCGCCCGTTATACGATGCCCTGTTTGAAATGCTGGGCTTTGATCGGGTGACCAAATACATAGACAGAAATGTCATTGAGGTGGCACCGCTCGCCTTCATGCGCGGCAGGACCTTGAATGAATCGTTCGTGATTCTGGATGAGGCACAAAACACCACCATAGAACAAATGAAAATGTTTTTGACTCGCATCGGCTTCGGCTCAACGGCGGTGGTCACGGGCGATATTACCCAGATTGATCTGCCGAATAACAGA
Organism: Gammaproteobacteria bacterium; assembly: GCA_051008185.1. Classification (GTDB taxonomy): domain Bacteria; phylum Pseudomonadota; class Gammaproteobacteria; order Eutrophobiales; family Eutrophobiaceae; genus CAXMWX01. Next base: position 6,555 of record JBPCXW010000167.1, on the reverse strand, counting down.
CAGTCCGGCCTGCGTAATGTCATTGATATACTCAAGGGCGAACCGCAAATCAGTTTTACCTTTTTCAAATCAAAAGATGTGGTCAGGCATCCTCTGGTCGCCAAGATACTCAATGCTTATGAAAAATATGAGAACAGCAAAAATGCTTCCTGACATAACCATACAAAAAGAGATTAGCGATAACAAACTGCCGACATCCGGTATGTTGCGCGACATTGCCAAACAGGCCCTGCCGGAAGAGCAGGCCGCCGAGATCACCATCCGCATCGTTGATGAAACAGAAAGCAAACAACTCAACAAACAATGGCGCAACATTGACAAGCCCACCAATGTGTTATCCTTCCCCATCAGTGCCGGAACCGATGTCGTGCCGATACTGATGGGCGATCTGGTTATTTGCGCCCCGGTTGTTGAAAAAGAGGCCGATGAACAAAATAAACCTTTGCAAGCGCACTGGGCGCACATCATAATTCACGGTATGCTACATCTTTTAGGTTATGATCATATTGATGAAAACGAGGCCAAAACCATGGAGTCCCGCGAGGCGGCCATAATGAAAAAATGCGGTTATCCCGACCCTTATCACTGTTATGAGTAAAGACAAACCTCCGGCTGAACCCGGCCGGGAATCATCGTGGAAGCGATTGCTTTCCACTCTCTCCGGCGCGCCGCGGGATCGTCAGGCACTGATAGATATAGTGCGGGAATCCGAAACCCGTAATATCCTGGATCCGGATGCCCTGACGATGATAGAGGGGGCGATACAGGTGGCCGAGCTTCAGGTCAGCGACATCATGGTGCCGAGGGTGCAGATGGTCATCATTGAACACGATGCCGATCCCAACGACATCATCAAGACAGTGCTTGATTCAGGCCATTCGCGCTTCCCGGTCGTCAGTGATGATCAAGATGATGTGGTCGGCATACTGCTTGCCAAAGACCTGCTTGCCTACTGTTCAAACCCGAAAAAAGAAGAATTCAGGATCAAGGATATGATGCGACAGGCGGTATTTATCCCAGAGAGTAAAAGGCTGAATATCCTGTTGCGTGAGTTCAAGGCCAATCGCAATCACATGGCCATCGTTATTGATGAATACGGTATCGCCGGGCTGGTGACGATTGAGGATGTGATTGAAGAGATCGTCGGGGAGATTGCAGACGAACATGATTATATGGACGAAGAAACCAATATAGAACTGCATACCCGCGGTCGTTACATCGTCAGGGCGATTACGCCGATCAATGAATTCAACGAATACTTTGAGACCGAACTGTCAGATGAAGACTACGACACCGTCGGCGGCCTGATAACCAGCTCCTTTGGCCGTGTGCCCAAGCGCGGGGAGGAGATTGATTTTGAAGGTTTCAATGTCAAGGTGCTAAGGGCAGACAAGAGACGATTGCATTTACTCAGGTTTGGACGATCCCGATCAAAGCCAGAGGAATGATGCGCTTCCCTCTTGTGCCACCCGTAGCCGGTGCCCTGACCGCACTCGCTTTCGCCCCCGTCAATCTGTCCCTGTTACCCTTTTTAACCTTCGCCCTGTTGTTCCACTACTGCGCGGACAAAACCCCGATGCAGGCGTTACGCGGTGGCTATCTTTTCGGGCTGGGATTGTTCGGTTGCGGTGTGAGCTGGTTGCACATCAGCATTAACCTGTTCGGCGGCGTGCATATCATCGGCGCCGCCGCACTTACCCTGTTGATGATATTATTTTTGTCCCTCTACCCGGCACTGGCCGCATGGCTCAGCCGCCGTCTGGCACCGAGCGGCCAAACCCTCTCCATACTCCTGGTGATGCCATTGACCTGGACCCTGACCGAGTGGCTACGCGCCTGGCTACTCACCGGGTTCCCGTGGCTAAGCCTCGGCTACTCACAGATAGACACCCCGCTGGCGGCCTACGCCACACTGGGCGGGGTCTTTCTGGTATCACTGCTGACGCTGATGCTGGCCGCGGCGTTGTTGCTGATGTATCGCAACAGTCAGATGAAACAACGGCTGTATCTGGCCGGCTTCTGTGTGCTACTGCTTGCCCTCGGCGCAACCCTGCAGCAACGCGACTGGACACAGGCCGATGATGCAACACTGCAAGCCGCCCTGATTCAGGGTGCGATACCGCAACAACTGAAATGGCTGCCGGAATACCGCGACCCGAGCCTGCAACTGTATCTGTCACTGACCGAAGAGCATTGGGGTAAAGACCTGATCGTATGGCCGGAAACGGCAATCCCCCTTTACTACCACGATGCCCTGCCCCTGCTGGAGCAACTGCAACGGCTCGCCGTGCAACATAACAGCACCCTGCTGACCGGCCTGCCGATAAAAGATCTGGACACCGGTGAGTATTACAACAGCATCCTCGCCCTCGGCGAGCAACGGCAGCATTATCACAAACGCCATCTGGTGCCCTTCGGTGAATATGTGCCGCTAGGCTTCCTGTTTGACGACATTGTCAAGATGATGCAGGTACCGGTGTCTGATTTCAGTACGGGCGATCGTTCCCAGCCGCCTTTGATTTATACGCCGCGCGCGGTATTGGGCATGAGTATCTGTTACGAGAATATCTTCGGCAACGAGATCATTGCCGCCCTGCCCGAGGCCGGACTGCTGGTCAATGTCAGTAACGATGCCTGGTTCGGCGAATTGATCGCGCCGCACCAGCATTTGCAGATAGCAAGAATGCGAAGTCTGGAAACCGGACGCTATATGTTACGCGGCACCAACACCGGCATCAGCGCCATCATAGATGAGAAAGGCAGGATCATCACGCGTATAGAACAACTCATCGCCGACAGCACTTCAGCTACGATCAAAACCTTTAGCGGCCACACCCCCTATTCAAGATGGGGCAATTACCCGCTGGTGATTTTGTTATGCGGTCTGTTGCTTGGGTTGTGGGTATTCAAACTTCGTCAGCCCGCACCAGCACACGCATCCGATCAAGCCCGATGACAATGACAACCCCGCACATCGCCGTCAGCAGATGGGTTATCACATCCAGATTGATCTCCGACGGGAAGAGTAAGCTTGAATTGATCAGCCGAGCCTTGTTATTGACAACGACATAACCGCGATCCTGATACGGCCAGATCACACTGAGCGACGCCAGCAACAAACCGATAATGCAGAACAGACTGTTTTTGTAAAACCGGTGCAACAGCCATGACAGCACCCGACTGGCCAGCACCAGTCCGGTAACGGCACCCAGACCAAACGGGATGATCACCTGCCACTGGAAATGGCCTATGGCGTGAAAGATGTAACTGTATTTATTCAGTATCAACAAGATGAATGAACCCGAGATCCCGGGCAGGATCATCGCGCAAATCGCCAGTATGCCACTGAGGAAGATAAACCAGCTAGCCTCCGGGGTATCAACCGGGATCAGGTTGAACACGATCAGGCCGAATGCAAGACCAACCGCCAGACTGAGATAGTGTCGCCAACTCGCCTTCCCGCTCTCCACATACAAGACGACGATGGAACCGGCGATCAAACCAAAGAACAGGCTGTAGATCTCTTCCGGGTGATTGATGATCAATACAGGCAACGGCACAACGCGGGTGAAAAACAGCACGGCGGCGAATATACCCACACCCAGCGGGAGCAGGAACCCGAACTGTGGCCGGGTAACAGCGGTTCTGATATCCAGAGTGATGACGGCCTGCACCCAAGTGCGGTCAAAAGATTTGATCGCATCAAGTAGCCGGGTATAAATCCCCAGAATAAAGGCCATTGTTCCGCCGCTCACGCCCGGCACCACATCGGCGGTGCCCATGCAAAAACCTTTTGCCGACAACGACAGGTAATGTCGTGTCTGTTTCATTTGTGATAAGGCTCACTCAGTTCATGCACGGCATCCACCAGCACCGCTACATGATCAGGATCAATGGCCGGTTGTATCCCATGCCCCAGATTAAATACATGACCGGCACCGGGGCCGTAAGCCTCCAGGATCAAGGCCACATTCTCCCTGATGGTCTGCGGGTCGGCATACAACGCCGCCGTATCCATATTACCCTGAATGGCTACCTTGTCTTGCAGGCGCCGTCTGGCCTCACCTATATCTATCGTCCAATCCACGCCCACCGCATCACAACCGCAAGCGGCGATCTTTTCCAGCCAGCCGGCACCGCCCTTGGTGAATAGAATGACAGGCGTATCGGCATGAGCGGCTTTCAGGGTCGTGACTATCTGTTGCATATAATGCAGAGAAAACTTCGGGTATGTCCGGTCAGACAAGATGCCGCCCCAGGTATCAAACAGCATCACGGTATCGGCACCCGCTTCAATCTGCGCGCTCAGATAATCACCGATTGCATCGGCCAACAGTTGTAACAGCCCATGCAGCAACTCGGGTTGCTGATACAACAGCCGCTTGCTCAAACTGAAATCCTTGCTGGAGCCGCCCTCAATCATATAGGTCGCGGTAGTCCAGGGGCTACCGGCAAAACCGATCAACGGCACCTGCCCGGCCAGTTCCCGCTTGACCAAACTCACCGCATCCATCACATACAGCAGATCACTACCCGGATCAGGCTTACCCAGTTTTTTCAAATCCGCCATTGAGCGCACCGTCTTCTCAAACCGCGGCCCCTGATTTTCCACCATACTCAAGCCCATCCCCATCGCATCAGGCACAGTCAAGATATCAGAAAACAGAATAGCCGCATCCAGCGGGAACCGCTGCAACGGTTGCAAAGTAACCTCACAAGCCAACTCCGGCGTCTTGCACAAAGTAATAAAACTACCCGCCCGCTCGCGGGTAGCACGATACTCCGGCAAATACCGCCCCGCCTGCCGCATAATCCACACCGGCGTCCGATCCACCGGCTGCCGACGAAGCGCTTTCAACAAGCGATCATTTTTCAATTTGGGTGAGATTTCCTGTTCCTTATGGTTGGGTTGAGGCATCGTTACTGTTTTATTACTTCACTACTTCCATCGTCATAGCGACAGGTTCAAGTGGGAGGTCTCTGCTATCACGCGGTTGGCTGACGATCTTGTCTGCCACATCCATGCCCTTTACGACTTTGCCGAATACTGTGTATTTGCCGTCCAGATGGGAGGCGTTGGCTACCATGATGAAGAACTGTGAACCGGCGCTATCAACATCCTGGCTTCTTGCCATGGATAATATGCCGCGGGTGTGGGGGGTATCATTGAATTCGGCCTTGAGGTTGTAGCCGGGGCCGCCGGTGCCGTAACGGCTTTTGTCATCGGACTTGCTCATCGGGTCACCGCCCTGAATCATGAAGCCGGGGATAACGCGGTGAAACAAGGTGCCGTCGTAAAAACCGGATTCGGCCAGCTTGAGAAAACTGGCGACATGTTCGGGGGCGACATCGGGGAGGAGTTGCAATTCAATATCACCGAGGCGGGTGTGGATGATGACATCGGTATCATTGGCCGTAGCAAGTGCGGGCAAGATACTCAATGCCATAAATAAGGCAATAAATGTGCTAAGTTTTTTCATGGTAATCACAAGGTTGTTAAAAGGAAATCGTTATACAGGTTTTTGATTATATCATCAAGTGCCGTGGGGGGAACCGATGTCAAGGCTCACTATCAGGTGCGCCCTCCCCGTCAGTCTTCCGATCAAAAATCCGGGTTATCCGCACACTGGCACCAAAGCTGAGCGGCCTTATTTCCATCTTCACCTGCAACCGCGCACCGTCATCAATCAGCGTATATGTCTCATAAGTTTTACCGCCATCTCTGGGCCTGGCCTCCACATACAACACATCCTCATCCCAATCAGCAAAAGAAAAATCCCGAACCTTACCGCCAGTAGCACTAGCAGAGCGCCCTCTGCCATCGGCATAAAACTCTCTCGTATAGTTATCCAGATAAGCAATCCGCACCTTGGGCGCGGCGTAATGAAAATGAAAGACCTCGTCATAAGTAATATGATTATACATGGCATGGTTTGCAGGGCCGCCCTTATACTTGTATTTGCCCTTGTTCTTATTCTTTTTGAGCTTGCCACCGGCGGCAATTATCGCCCTTGCCACCTGTTTATCGGCATTGTCACTCAACTTCTCGTTCCAAATCCAGATGCCGTTAAAGGCCGCACGGTTATCATCGTCCCCGGCATAACCGGGGCTGATGATAATCCCGCACAGCAACAGGCCCATGATTTGTAAAGGATAGATACGCATCAGGTTGATTTTATCAGTATCCGGGCAGTAATAGTATGCGATGTTGCTAGCCCGGCTTTATTGACCGCCTGCCAACCCGACATTTAGGCTATACTCAAGTAACAATCATGCAGACACCACAGACATGCAAGCCAATATCCTCACCACGCTCAAGCCGTTCATCAGATTGCTGATAGCCAGCATCTTTGCCATCATCATCACCTTGTTGCTGCTGAGTTTTATGCACTTCCTGCTCGGCGGTTTCAATTCAGACGACAATTATTTCACCCGCCTGTTCACCCTGAAAACCGTCGTATTGCCGAAAGAAAACACCCGCCCCACCAAACCCGCCCGGGTACGGGCACAACCTGACACAACCGGCCCGCAAGAGGACAATGTAAAAGAAGAGAC
>JBPCXW010000166.1:0-13386 GCA_051008185.1 Gammaproteobacteria bacterium | reverse complement strand
GCCCCCCACCGGAGCCACTGCGGGCTACGCCCTTGTGCCACCGGCTCCCCCTCAAGGGGGGAGCTATTCGTGTCGGTGTTACTTACTCCCCCCTTGAGAGGGAGCTATTCGTGTCGGTGTTACTGCTCCCCCCTTGAGGGGGAGCCAAAGGAGGCGAAGCCTGCTTTGGTGGGGGGATATGGTTCAACCCCGCTTACTTCTTGTCTTCGTCCACTTCCTCAAATTCGGCATCTACCACATCATCGGTCTTGCCCTCTGCTGACTCTGCTTCCGCCGTCTCTGTCTTGGCTTGGGCCTGGGCCTGTTGATAGGCCCGCTCGGCCAGTTTGGCCGCCGCCTCACCCAGTTTGCCGGACTTCTCGTCAATCGCTTCCTTGCTGTCTTGCTTGAGGGCCTCTTCCAGTTCCGCTATCGCTGACTCAATGTCCTGTTTTTCCTGCTCATCTATCTGCTCGCCTAACTCGTCCATGGACTTTTTGCTTGTATGGATCAGGTTCTCGGCCATATTGCGCGCCTCAACCAATTCCTTTGTCTTGCGATCGTCCTCGGCATGCGCCTCGGCATCCTTGATCATCTTCTCCACCTCATCATCGGACAAACCGCTGGAGGCCTTGATCACGATAGACTGTTCCTTGCCGGTGGACTTGTCTTTGGCCGACACATTCAGGATACCGTTGGCATCAATGTCAAAGGTCACCTCAATCTGCGGCATACCGCGCGGTGCCGGTGCAATATCAGACAGATCAAAACGCCCCAGCGACTTGTTACCCGAGGCCATTTGCCGCTCACCCTGCAACACATGCACCGTAACCGCCCGCTGATTATCTTCGGCGGTGGAAAACACCTGTTGCGCGTTGGTCGGGATAGTGGTGTTCTTCTCTATCAGTTTGGTCGCCACCCCGCCCAGGGTTTCTATACCCAGAGACAGCGGCGTTACATCCAGCAACAGCACGTCTTTTACATCACCACCGAGCACACCGGCCTGAATTGCCGCGCCGGAGGCAACCGCTTCATCGGGATTGACATCCTTGCGCGGCTCCTTGCCGAAGAACTTTTCTACCGTCTCCTGCACCATCGGCATACGGGTCTGCCCGCCCACCATGATCACATCGGTAATGTCAGAAGATGTCAGCCCGGCATCTTTCAGTGCCAGCTTGCACGGCTCAACGGTACGGCCGATCAGGTCTTCCACCAGCGCCTCCAGTTTGGCGCGGCCCAGTTTCAGGTTCAGGTGCTTGGGGCCGCTGGCATCGGCGGTGATATAAGGCAGATTCACATCGGTCTGCTGACTGGAAGACAGTTCTATCTTGGCCTTTTCGGCGGCCTCTTTCAGGCGTTGCAGGGCCAGCGGATCGTTGTGCAGATCAATGCCCTGCTCTTTCTTGAACTCATCGCACAGGAAATCAATGATGCGCAGATCAAAATCCTCGCCACCCAGAAAGGTATCGCCGTTGGTGGACAGGACTTCAAACTGGTGTTCGCCATCCACTTCGGCGATCTCAATGATGGAAATATCAAACGTCCCACCGCCCAGATCATAGACCGCAATACGCGCATCACCGTGTTTTTTGTCCATGCCGTAGGCCAGTGCCGCGGCGGTGGGCTCGTTGATAATACGCTTGACCTCCAGACCGGCGATCTTGCCCGCATCCTTGGTGGCCTGACGCTGGGAGTCATTGAAATAAGCCGGCACGGTAATCACGGCCTCTTTTATCGGCTCGCCCAGATAATCCTCGGCGGTCTGTTTCATCTTCATCAGCACACGGGCGGAGATCTCGGGCGGTGCCATTTTCTTGCCATTCACTTCCACCCAGGCATCACCGTTGTCGGCCTTGACGATCTTGTAGGGCACCATGTTGATGTCTTTCTGCACCACATCGTCTTCAAACCGGCGACCGATCAGGCGCTTCACCGCAAACAAGGTGTTGTCCGGGTTGGTTACCGCCTGCCGCTTTGCCGACTGCCCTACCAATACCTCATCGCTGTCGGAAAAGGCAACGATGGAGGGCGTGGTACGGCCGCCTTCACTGTTCTCGATGACTTTTGCTTCACCGCCTTCCAGCACCGCCACACATGAGTTGGTTGTGCCGAGGTCTATACCGATAATTTTTGCCATGAATCTGCTCCGAAATATCTGTGTTTGTTGATGTAATGTCTTTTATATGCGGCTTCCACCGGCTGTTTCAAGGCCGTGGCAGGCTATTTTGCCACCACCACCATGGCCGGGCGGATCAGACGGCCATTCAGATCATAGCCTTTTTGCATCACGGAGATGATCTGCCCCGGTTTCGCCCCCTGCTGTTGCTGTGTGGATACGGCCTCATGCAATTCCGGGTTGAATTGCTCGCCGCAGGGATCGTGTGCGGTAACGCCGAATTTCTCCAGACAATCGCCGAGCATTTTCAGCGTCAGGTCCATGCCCTGTTTCAGGCCCTGTAAATCATCGGCGGATTCGGCGGCGTCCATACCCAGTTGCATGCTGTCCAGCACCGGTAATAACTCCTGCACGAATTTTTCCAGGGCGTATTTATGGGCGTTTTCAATATCCCGACCGGCGCGCTTGCGCATATTGTCCAGTTCGGCACCGGCGCGCATCGCCTTGTCCAGATTCGCCTCCGCCTGTAATGTCAGGCTCTCCAGCTGCTGCTGCAAGGCCTCGGCGGATGCCGCCCCGGCGGATTCATCCGCCGTGCTTGCCGCCGCATCGTTGCTGTCATCGGCCTGTTCGGCCTCGGTTTCGGCCTCGGCGGACAGGCCTCCGGTTTCTTCCTGCTTCATGTATCACCTTGAAAAACATAGAAAAAGAGAGTGTCGCCAGCGCAGGCACCCCGACCCCCCGCGGCTACAACCGGAATGGGGGCTAACCGGAGGAATTCAAGGCCGAGCCGAGCATCTTTGCCGTGATATCCACGATCGGGATGACCCGCTCATAGTCCATACGGGTGGGGCCGATCACCCCGAGCACACCGACCACCTCGCCTTCCACCTCATAGGGCGAGGTGACCACACTGCAATCATCCATCACCTCATAGCCGGATTCCTCGCCGATAAAAATCTGCACCCCCTTGGCCTGAATGGAACTCTCCAGGATATGCAACAGGTCGCGTTTCATATTGAAGGTATCAAACAGACGTTTCAGTTTTTCCAGATCACCCAGATCGGCCACGCCCATCAGGTTGGTCTGGCCCGACATCACATAATCATCGCCCCCGCCGGCGCGACTTTGCGACTCTGAAAAGGCACGCTGCGCCATCTCAATGGCCGTCTGCATCAAACTATTGACATGCTCCTTGACCTGCTGCAACTCGGCCAGCAATTCGCTACGCACGGTATCCAGATCCTTGCCGGCGAAGCTGGAATTCAGGTAATTGGCCGCCTCCTGTAGCTCGGACGAGGTAAAGGTGCGCTCGGTATGAATAATGCGATTCTGTATCTCGCCGTTGCTCATCACCAGTATGACCAGGATACGGTTCTCATTCAGCGGCATGAACTCTATTTGCTTCAGCGCGGTCTGCGGGGTACGCGGCAACATCACCACACCGGCCAACCGGGTAATCTCCGATAACATACTGGAGGTTTTTTCCATCAACATTTTGACATCATCACCCCGGCTCAGCTTGCTGGCGATATGCTGTATCTCCCTGTCGTTCAGATTATCAATACGCAACAGGCTATCAACGAACAGGCGGTAGCCCTTGACCGTCGGCACCCGCCCGGCGGAGGTGTGCGGGGAATGCAGCAAGCCCACGTCTTCCAGATCGGCCATCACATGACGGATGGTCGCCGGGCTGAGGTTCAACTTCATATCCCTGGCCAGGGTGCGGGAGCCCACCGGCTGCCCGTCGGCAATAAAGTGCTGAACCAGTGACTTGAATAGAAACAGGCTGCGCTTGCTCAGGTTATAATTGTGGTCTGCTATCTCGCTCATTGGCTAAATTTTATTCAGTTTTGCCTGCTGTTGCTTGGGAAAATTTAGCACTCCGGCGGCCGGAGTGCAAAACAACATTGTCCCCTTGCCGGATAGCGTGTTACTTTCAGCCCTGACAGCCGGAGTCACTGATACTCATGTTCAAGAAAATTTTACTCATTAGCAATAAAAGCACCCGCGGGATCATTGACAGCCTGCATAAAGTCATTGATTACCTGCAGGGCAAACAGATTGCCATTGTACTGGATGAATTCACCGCCGCCCTGATACCGGAGCGCAAACTCGCAAGCCTGAAAGACGGCGGCATTGAAGATTGCGATCTGGCCATTGCCATCGGCGGTGACGGCACGATGTTGCGCGCCGCCCACTTGCTGACAGATTATGACATTCCGCTATTGGGAATCAACCACGGTCGGCTGGGATTTCTTGCCGACATCCCCGCCGATTCCATGACGGCTTATCTGGAGCGGATCATGGCCGGGGAATACGTTGAGGATCGGCGTATTCAATTGTTTTGTGAGGTCATGCGCGACGGCGAGACCTTGCTGGTGCGCCATGCCTTTAATGATGTCATCGTGCAAAAAGGCAATGTGGCCAGGCTGATGGAACTGGATACCTTCGTCAATGCCGATCTGCTACACCACCAGCGTTCCGACGGTATGATCGTGGCCTCGCCTACCGGCACAACGGCTTATGCCCTGTCAGGCGGCGGCCCTATCCTGCATCCGGCGCTGGATGCGCTGGTGCTGGTGCCTATCTGTCCGCATACACTCAGCAACCGTCCGATTGTGATTGATGGTAACAGCACCATCCGCATCGCCGTGGTCACGCAGCAGGAGGATCCGGCCAAGCTGACCTGTGACGGCGAGATCGTTTGTGATCTGAACATCGGCGACAGCGTCCGGGTGGAGAAGAAACATCGCACCATTCGTCTGATACACCCGATCGGTCATGATCACTTCAGTATCCTCAGGGCCAAGCTGGGCTGGGGCTAGGGCGCTATGCTGAGGCACTTGCAGATCAGCAACCTCGCGGTCATTGAACGGCTGGAGCTGGACTTTCGCAACGGCATGACCGTGCTGACCGGCGAGACCGGTGCCGGCAAATCCATTCTGATTGATGCCCTCGGGCTGGTATTGGGCAACCGTGCCGATACCTCGGTGGTACGCACCGATGCCAGACGCACCGAAGTCGTGGCCACATTCGGCATCACGCCCAACTCCGAGGCGGCCCAAATACTGGCGCAACAGGCCATTGAGTTGCAGGATGATGAGATCCTGATCCGCCGCGTAGTACAGCGCGACGGGGGTTCCAGGGCCTATATCAATACCGGCGCGGTGTCGGTGCAACTGCTACGCGAACTGGGCGAACACCTGATTGATATTCATGGCCAGCAGGCCAGCCACTCCCTGTTCAAGCCCGTCAATCTGCTGACCCTGCTTGACCACTACGGCGGCTATGGCGACAAGGTCGCCGCCGTGCGGGAGACTTACAACACCTGGCATGACAACAGCAAACAACTGCAAGACCTGAGCGGTGATGCGAGTGAGTTCAGTGCCCAGGTCTCTTTGCTTGAGTATCAGATCGCCGAACTGGAACAACTTGAATTACAAGAGCAGGAGATGCAGCAACTTGAAACCGAACACAAACGGCTGAGCCATACCGGCAAGTTGCTTGAAACCAGCCGCAAGGCACTGACCGATCTGCAAGAGGGTGACGCCTCCATGCACAACCGCCTGACCGGCATCCTGCGGGAACTGAGCGAACTGCAACAACACGATGCGGTGCTAGGCGGTGTCAATGAGATGCTGGATCAGGCGCTGATCCAGATCGGTGAGGCGGCGGCGGAATTGCGGCGTTATCTGGACGGGCTGGAACAGGACCCGGAGCAGTTGCAAAAAGTGGAACAACGTATTGATCTGTTACACGATGTCGCGCGCAAACACCATATTCATCCCAATCAACTGACAGCGCATTTCCAAACCCTGAGCGAGCAACTGCGTACCCTGCAGGACAACCGCAACCGTGTCAGCGAACTGGAACAACAACAGGCCGAGACACTGAAACAATACAAAACGCTGGCCGAACAACTGCATACCGTCAGGCAACAACGGGCGAAAAAAATGGCGGCGGAGATCACCCGGCAATTACACAGCCTCGGTATGCCGGACAGCCGTTTCAGTATTGAAGTCAGCAAGCTGGCGGATTTACAGCCGCACCGCAACGGCATCAGTCAGGTGGATTTTTGTCTGTCGGCCAACCCGGGGCAGGCCTTGCAACCGATCCGCAAGATCGCCTCCGGCGGGGAGTTATCCCGCATCAGTCTGGCCATACAGGTGGTCGCCAAACAGGACAAACCGACGGCTTGTATGATATTTGATGAAGTGGATGCCGGTATCGGCGGCGGTACGGCCGAGATCGTTGGTCAGTTATTGCATCGTCTTGCCGATGAGTGCCAGATCCTGTGCGTGACCCATCTGCCGCAGGTCGCCTCGCAGGGCGACAATCATTTTCTGGTTAACAAACAAACCGATGGCCGCAACACCAGCACCGGTGTCAAACAACTGAGCGGGACGCAGCGGGTGGAAGAGATAGCCCGTATGCTGGGCGGGGTAAAGATATCGGAAAAGACCCGGCATCATGCGATGGAGATGCTCGGCGTGCAACAAGGGTAAATGCTAACGGTAGGACTTGTACAGCGGTGTGGCACCGTCGGCGGCGGTCTGGTAGGTGAGACTGAAATCATTCAGGCTGTTGAGGGCATCTGTCAGATCCTTGTCCTCCCGTATCTGGAAGGCATCAAAACCACAGCGTTGCATGTAATACAGTTGATCCCGCAATACATCACCGATGGCCCTGATCTCGCCCTTGTAATGAAAGCGGTCGCGCAACAGGCGCGCCTGGGAATAGGCGCGGCCGTCCTTGAGCTGCGGGAAGTCCAGGGCGATCAACGGGAATTGTTCAAGCCAAGGTTGTAACTGTTCAACATCATCATCGGGCGACAGATAAACGGCGACCTTGCCGCTGTGTTGTTGCAAGGCCTGTTGCTGCTCCAGCCAGGCACTGAACGGCAGTAGCACATCACCCTCGGGTATCCCGTCTGCCAGTGCCTCCGCCGACACGACTTGCCAGTCATCCTCAATGATCTGTTTGTGCTTAATGACTCTCAACTGCCGTCTCCTTGCCGGGTTTGGGATAGACCTTCTCCTTGAACGGATCAATGCCGACACGGTTGTAAGTCTCAATAAACTGCTCTTCACCTTCCCGTTGTTCCAGATAGACCTGCAATATCTGCTCAATGGTCGGTGCCACATTTTCTTTGGCGACGGCCGGGCCCAGCCGGTCACCCAGTCTGGCCTCCCGACCAACTGAGCCACCCAAAGTGAGTTGATAAAACTCCTCACCTTTTTTATCAACCCCCAATATCCCGATATGCCCGACATGGTGATGACCGCAGGCGTTCATGCAACCCGACATCTTGATCTGTATCTCACCGATGTCATGCAGGTAATCCAGATCATCAAAACGCTCATTGATCTGTTTGGCGACCGGGATGGAACCGGCATTGGCCAGACTGCAAAAATCCAGACCCGGACAGCAAATCATATCGGTCAGCAAACCGATATTCGGTGTCGCCAGCCCCTGCTCCCCCAGGGCCTGCCACAAGCCATGCAGATCACCCTGTTTGACATTGGCCAGCACCAGATTCTGATCGTGGGTAACCCGTATCTCATCCAGACTGTAACGATCGGCCAGATCCGCCACCGCCCGCATCTGCTCGCTGGTCGCATCGCCGGGCGGCATCTCGGGGTGTTTCAGGGAGACATAAACCGCACGATAACCGGCAACCTTGTGCGGTTTGACATTACGTTCATACCAGTTGCGGAACGCCGGTGAATCCGACAGAACAGTCTCATGGTTTTTGTCATTGGCCGCCTCGGGGTCGTAGTCGGGCTCGGTGAAATGGGATTGCACCCGATCGATCTCTTTTTGATCCAGCAACAATACTGAATCTTTTATCTGCTCCCACTCGGCCTCTACCTGCTCGGTAAATTGCTCCACACCCAGGGCATTGAGCAGGATCTTTATCCGCGCCTTGTGGATATTGTCGCGACGGCCATAGCGGTTATACACGCGCAGGATCGCCTCCAGATACGACAGCAAATCCTGCTTTTGCAAAAACGGCCGGATGCAACTACCGATATAAGGCGAACGCCCCAGACCGCCGCCGACGATCACCTTGAAACCCACCTCGCCATCCACCTCAACCAGATACAAACCAATATCATGAATCAATACCGCCGCCCGATCATGTTCTGCGCCGGACACGGCTATCTTGAATTTGCGCGGCAGATAAGAAAACTCCGGGTGAAAAGTGGACCATTGCCTGATGATCTCGCAGTAGGGCCGGGGGTCTTCCAACTCATCGGCGGCGATGCCGGCAAAATGATCGGAAGTGATGTTGCGAATACAGTTGCCGCTGGTCTGTATCGCGTGCATCTGCACCGTCGCCAGATCCGCCAGCAGGTCGGGCACCGTCTCCAGCTTCGGCCAGTTGTATTGAATGTTCTGCCGGGTGCTGAAGTGGCCATAGCCCTTGTCATATTTGTCCGCCACATCGGCCAGCATGCGTAACTGCCGGGACGACAACAGGCCGTAGGGGATGGCGACCCGCAACATCGGGGCATGGCGCTGCAGATACAGGCCGTTCATCAGGCGCAACGGGCGAAACTCATCCTCGCTCAACTCACCGTTTATAAAGCGCCGGGTCTGATCGCGGAATTGCGCTACGCGCTCATCCACGATCTTTTGATCATATTCGTCATATTGATACATAGAGTTATTCCATATAGCCAAACCGGGGCACTTACAGTAACAACACTCGTTATAAATAAAAAGTCTTGATTATACTATGGATATAACAAACAGGAATAAAGAGACTAGCCGGTCACTGCGCCAGATGCGGCCGGGCGAGATAGGCGTGGGTCTGCATCTCAATCAGGCGGCTGTGGGTGCGTTTGTAGCCCTCGGCCAGACGCCTGCCCTGATACAACTCGGGCACGGCGACGGCGGCGGACAGGATGAGTTTGACATTCCGATCATAGAATTCATCCACCAGGGTGATAAAGCGTTTGGCGATGTCATTGCTCTGATCGTCCATCGCGATCACATTGCTAATCAAGACGGTCTGGAACTGCCGGGCGATTTCAATATAGTCGGCGGCACCACGCGGGCCGTCACACAGTTCCCGGAACTCAAACCAGACCACGCCATCGGCAAGACAGCGGGTACGGAGCTTGCGGTTTTCTATCTTGATATCGGCATCGCGCCGCCCGGTATCCGGGGCGATGACGGTAAAGGCCTGCTCCAGAGCGGCATCGGCCGCGTCACCCAACGGGTGATGGAAGGTCGTTGCCTGATCCAGATAGCGTAGCCGGTAATCGGTATCCACATTGATTTGCAACACCTGCGTATGCCGCTTGAGCAGTGCAATGGCAGGCAGGAAGCGCGCCCTTTGCAAGCCGTCCCAATACAGGCGATCCGGCTCCACATTGGAGGTGGTCACCAGACTGACACCTCTGTCAAACAGCGCCGTCAGCAGGCCGGCCAGCAACATCGCATCGGTAATATCCTCCACCTGAAACTCGTCAAGACAGATTACCCTGACCCGCCGGGCCAGATTATCGGCCACCGCCTGTAACGGATCCGACTGGTTTTTATGCTGCTGTAACCAGCGATGTACCTGCTGCATAAAACGGTGAAAATGGATGCGCGACTTTTGCCTGAAAGGCAGGCAATCAAAAAAAATATCCACCAGATAGGTCTTGCCCCGCCCCACCCCGCCCCACAGATAAATGCCGCCGGGCTGCCGCCCCGCAAACAACCATTTCAGGCGCGCCAGCAGGCCACCGGCCCCGTGCCCGGCCTGCAACTGAAAATACAGTGTCTGCAAGTGCTGCAACACCGCCAACTGTTGCGGGTCGGAACTGATCTTGCCAGACTGCACATCTTGTTGATACCGTTGTAAAGGTGTCATCATTCAACTCAGATAAAATATAGGATAACTACCATGTTGCCTGTCATCGCAGGATTGCTTTTCACCATGACATTATTGTTTGCCCCGCAACTCTGGGTCAAATATGTATTGAAAAAATACAGCACCCCGCTGCCGCAACTCCCCGGCAGCGGCGGTGAGTTGGCCGAGCATCTGCTCGGCAGGCTGGGCTTTGCTGATACTAAAACAATCCTCACCGAACAGGGGGATCATTATGATCCGGCTGAACGATCGGTATGCCTGTCCGAATCCACATTCCACGACAAATCGCTGACCGCGGTGGTCATCGCCGCACACGAGGTCGGGCACGCAATCCAGCACCACAACAGCTACAAGCCGATGCTGGTACGCGCCTATCTGGCCCGCTGTATCGGCCCCGCGGAAAAACTCGCCGGCTTTATCCTGATCAGCTCCCCGTTCGCGGCCCTGCTGAGCAAACAGCCGCTACTCGGCGGTCTGATGCTGCTGTCAGGCATGGTGCTTTTATTCCTGCCGGTGGTGTTTCACCTGATCACCTTGCCGGTGGAATGGGACGCCAGTTTCAACCGCGCCCTGCCCATCCTGATGCAGGGTCAATATCTGCCCGCCGACAGCGAGCCCATCGTGCGCCGGATCCTGACCGCTGCCACCCTCACCTATCTGTCCGCCTCCCTGTTCAGCCTGCTGAATTTCTACCGCTGGCTGGTGTTCCTGCGACGCTGACCAGTGCCGAACCGCAGGGCATCCCAATCGTATTTTTTGCACCTTTTGTGTATCATTGAAAGTTACTAACCCATGGACAAGAACTCAATGAACCGGCTGCAGGCGATCATCTTTGATATGGATGGCACGCTGGCGGATACTGAAGAGATACACCGGCAGGCCTTCAATATCGCCTTTGCGGAATTTCATTTGCCGCTGAACTGGAGTATCCCCGAATACCGTCGCCTGCTGAGCATCTCCGGCGGCAGGGAGCGCATTCGCCATTGTCTCAAACAACAAGGCGTGGTTGATCATCAAGAGGCCGAACTACATACGCTCACGGACACCGTGCATGCCCGCAAGTCAGAAATTTACCGCGACAAACTACGCCGCGGCGAGGTGCAGATACGCCCGGGGATCAGGCGTTTGATTCAGGAGGCACGCGCCGCCGGACTGAAACTCGCCATTGCCACCGCCTCCTCGGCCCACAATGTTGAGACACTGCTGGCCGCCACCCTCGGAGCAGACGCAAGCGGATTGTTTTCTACCATCATCAGCAGTGATCAGGTGGAAGAGAAAAAACCCTCACCCGCCGCCTATCAGGTTTGTCTGACCGAGTTGAAGCTACAACCACAACACTGCATCGCGATAGAAGACACCCGCAACGGCAACCTGGCCGCCTTGCAAGCCGGACTAACAACCGTGATCACCACCCACCACCTGACCATAGACAACGATTTCAGCGGGGCCGCACTGGTCCTGAACCATCTGGGCGAACCTGATTTCCCATTCACGGCAACAACCGGCCAGGATTTCGGCGCCACCAGCGTGGATCTGGCATTGCTGGAGAAGATACTGCGAGGCTGACACGGGGAGGAAACGGTACTAAACAAAATCTCGGTAAAATCCGCCCCCACCCTGCGATAATCACACAAAAAGTTTGTACCCTCTAGTCAATTGAATCTAATGGTTCAAATTCAGGCAAAGTATAAGTATCAAAAAAGTCATTTTGAAGATTTGCCATGTAAGATTCACTTATGATGTCTTCTTCCAGATATTCTTCAAAGTCTGGATGAATCTCAAGTATCAGGGCATTATCAATTTTGAGTTTACTCCGAATTACTTTGAAAAACTTTATCTCATCATATTCGACTTTATCGTCTGCTTTTATAGTACTAATTGCTACTTCAACCAACTTTAATTCATCATCTTCAGTCAATTTGCTTAATGTCAGTTCACTGAAGTAATTTCGCAAAAACTCATGTCCATCTTTGTTGATGGCTAAAAGTAGCTCGTCCAGATCTTGACTGATGTTTATATCACCGAATATCTTCTTGTCTTGGTGTAGATTTTTGATAAGAAGGACTTCTCTATCGTCGATATGCCCGTCACAAGCCATACAAGAAAATGCAGTCTTCAGCAGAAGTTTATTAAGATTTATTTGTCCCATATAAAACCAATTCCTCGCTTATTAGTGTCTGATTCTGGTTCTTCCATTTCTATTTTTGCTTTACTATACTTGGCCAGTTCAGCAATAGAAATAGAAGGTTTGCTCTCCTTAATTGTTTCCAATAGTAACTCCATTGAGATCCTTGACTTCAATTTTAATGCCTTCCTTGAGGCTTCATCGCATAAAAACTTTATGTCGCTGGAAACATAATTCTCCGTTATTTCTGCAAGTGCTGAATAATCTAATCCTATATCCGCGGGTCTTTTCTCCAAATAAATCTTAAACATTGACGCACGAGCTTCAAAGTCAGGTGGAGGCAAATAAACACGTTTATCCAATCTACCTGCCCTCAAAATCGCCAGATCAATTGAATTTGGCCTGTTGGTTGCCCCAATAATAAAAACCCCGTCATCTCCGCTATTATTCATTTCCGCCAAAAATTGATTGACCACACTTGTATTCATATGCTGGACACTGGCACTGTCTCGATGTGGAACAAGGGCATCCAGTTCATCAATAAAAATGATGCTTGGGGCATTTTTCCTGGCTTCGTCGAACAAATTCTTGATATTTTCTTGAGAAGCATTCACCCATTTGCTTTGTATATCAGATGGCTTTATTTTATAAAAATTGAAGCCGATTTCTTCTGCCATTTTTTCAGCAAAGAATGTTTTACCACAACCCGGGGGACCATATAAGAGCATCCCGTTTGGTATTGTCAATCCATATTCAGCATATTTTTCTTTTTCATTAAGCGCATCAATAACATCTAATTTAACTGTATCTTTCAAACTTTGCATTCCAGCAATTGCCTTAAACCCTTCGCCTTGTTTTAACTTTTTGGTTTCATGTGTTGTAATTGCTGACTTATCTGAAACAGGACTTTCAACCTGGATTTCACCATTTAAAGCCTGAATAAACTCTTCAGTGTTTTTGAATCTCTTATCCACATCAGGCTGAAGTGATTTTGCTATGATATTGAAAGTATCATCTTCAATTTTTGAGTCTGAACTAACTAGCCGCAGGGGGTTTCTCCGCTCTTTTAAAACAGCATCTTCTAACTTGATTGTGTCAGATTTATATTTTGATAGTTCGACAAACCAGGGTGGCAACCCAAGCAATAAATAATAGTACAAGGCCCCTACGGAAAAGATGTCACTTTGCACGGAAAACACACCGTTGAAGGTTTCATTGGCTGTATAAAAAGGATTTAAGCCATCTTTCCAAAAATCCTTATTTGATTGCCTCAGATAGCGAGCATAGCCAAAATCA
>JBPCXW010000165.1:0-7002 GCA_051008185.1 Gammaproteobacteria bacterium | reverse complement strand
GGGCTATACAGGCTCATTTAATACTGGAAAAGCCCACATAACTCCCGTGAGGCAACGCAAGAATACTCGCGACGGATTCTGTTTTTTTATAACTCCCCCCTTAGAGGGGGAGTCAAAGAAAGCGCTTTTTGCTTTCTTTGGTGGGGGGAACTTAGCCAATTCGTCCTGCATGTACCGGGCCAAGACATGGTGGTTGCCAGCTTGACAATCAATCTTGTATCATCTGATCTTTCTTTCTCATAGCAATAACCTTGAATTACTAAAGAATTTTGCTGACGAAGTTTGGATACCAGAACCAGTTGCTGAGGAAATCTTGCAAAGAGGTGGAGAGTAAAACCGTAGGCAGGATATCTGCCATTAACTTACCTTGAGGAGGTGTATCGTGTCTGAATCTTGGGCAAATAGACAAAGAGTCACAAACCAGTTAGCGAGGAAGATAGCGAAATATTTGTTTAGAAAAGGCGATATTTCACCAGTCAACCTGCATGGTCTGTCAAGGCTCTCATGGATAACAACGAGCGATAGTGGCGAAAATGCTGGATATATACGTAGTACAAAAATACCTGCATTAGCAGATGTATTTGATAGAGATTACCACAGTAATATTTCTCTAGAAGAGGTTTCGGAAGATATAGCTAGCATTTTGAGAGATGACTCCATGATTGAATTAGTTCAGAAGCATACCGGCTTCACAAACTTTTACGGATCGTATCGCAACAGTTCGCGTGAATGGGTTAACACCAATTTTGACTCATTACTTCCTTTGTATAAAGCAGCCTATGATGCCGATTCCAACAAGAAAAGAGCCAATTTAATTGAGGGAATTTCAAAAATTTCAGGCATACCCAAAGCAAACCATCCAGATCAACTTATGAAACCAGAATACTTCTTGACTCCAACTTTCTTCATGTTAGACAGAGAGGTAAAATTCCCCATTATAAATGGAAGGGAGTGGGTCCAAGAATTGCTAAAAGCATTTAATGTTCATGGAAATGGCTTGCTTGAACAATATCGGGCCATGGTGAGGCTCTATGGTAAAAGTGGCATTAACGATGCTGCAGACTTGGATCAAGTGCGTGAAGACGCTTCTGACTTTATCGACACTTCAGAAAGAAAAGCGGGGAAAAAGCTTCTCAAGAGTGGAAATATCGAAAATAGTAGTCAGCTTTCACTAAAAGATGAAACTGACATAGAAATAATACAAAAAGCAGGTACAAGGACACAAAGAAGGATCCATAATCAACTTACGAACAAACTTTGTGAATGCTTATCTGATTACACTCTCTCTGAAGGAAACCGTGAAACTTGTATGTTTGATGTTCTTGTAAAAGAGTATGACTCTGAATCTGAATATGATTTACTTATTGAAGTTAAAAGCTCATCAGAAAGGCCACATATACGTATGGCTGTAGGCCAATTATATGACTATTACCATGAGATTAATGGTGATATTGATAACCCGCATATGGCAATCTTATTGCCAGAGAAACCCGATGCTAGCTGCATATCTTTTCTAAAAGAGATAGATATCGGTCTAATGTGGTTTGATGATGATGAATTATGCACATCAACAGAGTGGCTTGAACCTTTACCCTTAGCAATCATAAGAGAATGAGAATCCAGGTGACTACACAAACAACAACACAGATAAGCAGTGCCATATTCCCGGTGGCGGGTTTGGGTACGCGCACCTTGCCGGTTACGAAAATTACCGCAAAGGAAATGCTGAATGTCGTTGACAAGCCGGTTATTCAATATGCCGTGCAGGAGGCAATAGATGCAGGGATAAGCGAGATCGTGTTTGTCACCGCCGCCGACAAGAAAAGTGTTGAGCAACATTTTGCCGACTTGCCTGAGTTGGAGGCTCAGTTGCTTGAGAAGGGCAAGCAGGATCTGTATGAACTGATTCATGCAATCGTGCCGCAGCAGGTTTCTATCAAGGCGGTGATACAGGAGCAACCTCTGGGGCTGGGGCATGCCGTGTTGTGTGCCCGCGAGTTGATTGGTGAGCAACCGGTGGCGGTGATACTGCCGGACGATCTGATAATCAACGCCGGTGATAATTGCCTGCAACAGATGTTGCGGCAATATCAGCAACTGCAATGCAGTGTGATAGCGACCGAAGAGGTGCCGCTACAGGATACCGCCCGTTACGGCATTGTGGAGATGCAACAGGGGCAGCAGGGCTATCAGAAGATGCTGTCCATCGTGGAAAAACCGACACCCGAGGCGGCCCCGTCAAGACATGCCGTGGTGGGCCGCTACATCCTGTCGGCGGGGATCTGGCGAGAACTGCAACAGACCAGTGCCGGTAGCGGTAACGAAATACAACTGACCGACGCCATCGCCGGCCTGCTACAACACGAAGAGATCTATCTGTGTGACTTTGCCGGAAGACGTTACGATTGCGGTTCCAGACTCGGCCTGTTACAGGCCAATGTGGAACTGGGCCTGACACACCCGCAACTCGGGGCCGAGTTCGCCCGCTATCTGGCCGGGCTGGCAAAGTAGAAAAAAGCAAGTTGACCCACGGGCGGGGTCTGTGTACTATTGCGCCTCCTTGTATTCCCCGGTAGCTCAGTCGGTAGAGCGGGTGACTGTTAATCACTAGGTCGGCGGTTCGAGCCCGTCCCGGGGAGCCAATTCATTCCCTCGTCTCAGGCTTGCCCTTATTCCGCTGCGTCTGTGATAGCATGACCGCATGGCGGGAGAGTTTATCTTACAGGCGGATTTTCAGCCTTCCGGGGATCAACCCGAGGCTATTGGCGACTTGCTTGAATCGATACACAACGGTATCGCCCATCAAACCCTGCTCGGCGTAACCGGTTCGGGCAAGACCTATACCGTAGCCAATGTCATCCGGCAACTGCAACGTCCCACCCTGATCCTGGCACCCAATAAAACCCTGGCGGCACAGTTGTACGGGGAGATGCGCGAGTTCTTCCCGCGCAACAGCGTTGAGTATTTTGTTTCCTATTACGATTATTACCAACCCGAGGCCTATGTACCGTCCTCTGACACCTATATAGAAAAAGACGCCTCCATCAACGAACACATAGAGCAGATGCGCCTGTCCGCGACCAAGGCCCTGCTGGAAAGACCGGATACCATCATCGTAGCAACAGTATCCGCCATCTACGGCCTCGGTGATCCGCAGGCCTATCTGAAGATGGTATTGCATCTGGATCGGGGCGAGCCGATGCAACAGCGGGTAATGCTACGCCGTTTGGCCGAGATGCAATACACCCGCAACGAAGTTGAGTTACGCCGCGGCACCTACCGGGTCAGGGGCGATATTATTGACATCTTCCCCGCGGAATCCGAGCGCGAAGGGGTGCGGGTGGAACTGTTTGATGATGTGATTGAATCCATCTCCGTGTTTGATCCGCTGACCGGCGAGGTAAGCAAAAAAGTGCCGCGCATCACCATCCATCCCAAGAGCCATTATGTGACCGACCGGCAGATTATCCTGCAAGCCATTGAGGCGATAAAAGAGGAACTGGTAGATCGGCTGGCGTACTTTACCGAACAGAACAAGCTGGTGGAATTGCAACGCTTGCAACAACGCACCCGGTTTGATCTGGAGATGATGCTGGAGATCGGCTATTGCACCGGCATTGAGAACTACTCGCGCCATCTGTCCGGCCGCAACCCGGGCGAGCCGCCGCCCACCCTGTTTGACTACCTGCCGCGCAACGCCTTGCTGGTTATTGATGAAAGCCATGTGACCATACCGCAACTGGGTGCAATGTATAAAGGTGATCGATCACGCAAGGAGAATCTGGTGGATTACGGTTTCCGGCTACCCTGCGCGCTGGATAACCGGCCGTTGCGGTTTGATGAGTTTCAGCAACTGGCCCCGCAGACCATTTATGTCTCCGCCACCCCCGGCCCGTATGAGCGGGACAAATCCGATAGCATCGTGGAGCAGCTGGTGCGGCCTACCGGGCTGGTGGACCCGGAGGTGGAGATCAGGCCGGTGCAGACTCAGGTGGATGATCTGCTGTCCGAGATCCACATCCGCGAGCGTCTGAATGAAAGAGTGCTGGTCACGACCCTGACCAAACGCATGGCCGAGGACCTGACGGATTATCTGGCCGAGCATGAGGTGAAAGTCCGCTATCTGCATTCTGATATTGATACGGTGGAGCGTGTGGAGATCATCCGTGATCTGCGCCTCGGCAGTTTTGATGTGCTGGTCGGGATTAACTTGCTCAGGGAAGGACTGGATATGCCGGAGGTGTCTCTGGTCGCGATACTGGATGCCGACAAAGAGGGCTTCCTGCGCTCGGAGACGACCCTGATCCAGACCGTAGGCCGGGCCGCCCGCAACATCAACGGCAAGGCGATCATGTATGCGAATGATGTCACCGGCTCCATGCGCCGGGCGCTGGACGAGATGGACCGGCGCCGACAAAGACAACTGACCTACAACAAGCGACACCGCATTACGCCCAAAGGCATCAGCAAGGCGGTCATGGATATTATGGAGGGCACGCATGATGGCAACAGGGCGACGCCGGGGCGTTACGCCCGGGTGGCCGAGCAGGCCGCCACTTATTCAACCCTGACCGCGACTGAATTGGCGCAACGGATACAGCAACTGGAAAAGGAGATGTATCAACATGCACGCGATCTTGAATTTGAGCAGGCAGCGGCAAAACGGGATGAAATCAGCCAACTGAAACAGGCCAATCTGCAACCCCCCACCAAAGTATGCTTCGTCTTCTTTGTCTCCCCCTCAAGGGGGGAGCAATGATAGCTCCCCCCTTGAGGGGGAGCCGGTGGCACAAGGGCGTAGCCCGCAGTGGCTCCGGTGGGGGGACATTGCTGATGTATCTCACATGTACTGAGTCCAGTACACTCGTTTGTGTAAGATCTACCAAAAGGTATAGACTGAACTATGGCTGACAAGCGTGACTATTACGATGTATTGGGCGTGCCCAGAGGTGCGTCTGATGCGGAGATCAAGAAGGCGTTCAGACGGCTGGCGATGAAACACCATCCGGATCGGAATCCGGACGATCACTCCGCCGAAGAAAAATTCAAGGAGGCAAAAGAGGCCCACGATGTGCTAAGCGACAAGGACAAGCGCGCACTTTACGATCAATTCGGCCATGCCGGTGTTAGTGCCAGTGCCGGTGGTGGTGGCGGGCATGACTTTGGCGGTGGTTTCGGTGACATCTTTGACAGTGTCTTCGGCGATATCTTCGGTGGTCACGGCGGCGGTCGCGGTGGTCAGCGCGTCTATCGCGGGGCCGACCTGCGTTACGATCTGGAACTCAGTCTGGAAGATGCCGTGGCCGGCACCAATATCCGGATTCGCGTCCCGAGGCTGACCAAATGTAACGACTGTGACGGCAGCGGTGCCAAACAGGGTTCCAGCCCGGTGGATTGTCCGGCCTGTAACGGTATCGGTCAGGTGCGTATGCAGCAGGGGGTGTTCTCCGTGCAGCAAACCTGCCCGCAGTGCCGCGGCAACGGCAAGATCATCAATAATCCCTGCGATACATGTAACGGTCAGGGGCGAGTGCGTGACAGCAAGACCATCTCGGTAAAGGTGCCGCCCGGTGTCGATTCCGGTGATCGTATTCGGCTAACCGGGGAGGGTGAGGCCGGTGAGCGGGGCGGCCCGGCCGGCGATCTCTATGTGCATGTGATGGTGCAAGAGCATCAGATCTTTAGCCGTGACGGCAAAAATTTATATTGTGAGGTGCCGATCAGTTTTACCGACGCGGTGCTGGGCGGCGAACTTGAGGTGCCGACGCTGGAAGGCAAGGTCAAACTGAAGATCCCGGCGGAGACCCAAAGCGGCAAACTGTTCCGCCTGCGCGGCAAGGGGGTCAAACCGGTGCGATCGGCGTCCCGGGGTGATTTATTCTGTCAGGCGGTGGTGGAGACGCCGGTGAATCTCAATAGCAAGCAAAAAGATCTGTTACGCCACTTTCAGGAAGCCATGAATAAAGATGGCAAGTCACACAGCCCGCGGGCTGATTCATGGCTGGATGGCGTAAAACGTTTTTTTGATTCCATGACTTCCTGATAAAGACGTATTACGATCCGGCTCAGGTTTCTTCCAACAACAATGGACAACTGACATGATACGAATAGCAGTGTGCGGCAGTGGCGGTCGCATGGGCAAGACCATCCTTGAGGTCATCAAGGCAACAGAGGGCGTGACCCTCGGTGCGGCAATTGAGCATGATACATCACCGTTGCTGGGGCAGGATGCCGGTCTGGCTGCCGGTATCGGCAAGCAGGATGTGTTGATCAACAGCAGCGTCAGCGCCGTTGCCGATGACTTTGATGTGCTGATTGACTTTACCCTGGCCGACGCAGTTGCAGACAACCTGCGTCAATGCCATGCGGCGGGCAAGCGCATCGTGATCGGCACCACCGGCCTGAGTGAGAAACAGCAGGCCGCGATCAGGACGGCGGCGGCGGATATCGCCATCGTGTTTGCGCCGAACATGAGTATCGGCGTGAACCTGTTGTTCAAGCTGACCCAACTCGCCGCCGGCACCATCGCTGAGTCCACCGATATTGATATTATTGAGGCGCATCACAAACAGAAAAAAGATGCCCCCTCCGGCACCGCACTAAGGCTGGGAGAGATCGTCGCCGACGCCCTGGGGCGTGATTTGGCAGATTGCACCATATCCGATCGCGCCGACACTGCCCGATCACCCGGCACGATCGGTTTTGAGACCATACGCGCCGGTGATATTGTCGGCGAGCACACCGTGATATTCACCGCCAACGGCGAACGGCTGGAACTCAAACATATCGCCGGCAACCGCCGCACCTTCGCCAACGGCGCGGTACGAGCGGCACAATGGCTGATGCAACAGGACAAGGGCCTGTTTGATATGCGGGATGTGTTGGGCCTGTAAAACCGCCCAGTCGCCGGTGTAACAAGATCGGCAGAAGATGTTTTCAGATATAACCCACCGGCAGGGAGCGCAACCGTTTACCGGTCAGGGTGAACAAGGCGTTGCATAG
>JBPCXW010000164.1:0-20445 GCA_051008185.1 Gammaproteobacteria bacterium | reverse complement strand
CATTGATAGCATAAGAGCCGTGTACCGTGGTAACAAACCGGGGGCGTTCCGCCATCGGCAGGCCTTTCAGTGTCAGGTAACAGAGCCATGCCGGTAGCCGCGAATGGGCATGCACGATATCTGCCCCGGTCTCCCGGAACAGGGCCTTAAGTGTGCTGATGTGCCTGAGGCTGGTCAGAGATTTTTTGCCGATATCCAGTGTAATGTGTTCGCTACCGTCGGCGATCAACTCTGCCACCATACCGCCGCCAGCGGAGATGACGATACAGCGATGACCACACCCTGCTAGTGCCTTGCTGATCTCAACCACGCATCGCTCAACCCCGCCCACCTGCATAGCTGGCAGGGCTTGGATGACGGTTAGCTTTCGCAATCTACGGCCCCGGTGTGCTTAGTGAAAGGCGTTGCACTATCTCTCCGGCGACTCGTGTTGCCTCCTGTAGTGGTTCGTCCGGGGCGGACAGGGGTTGTCCCTGTTGCCATTGTTGGAAGGTTTTTAGCAGGTGGCGTTCTAGTAGGGTTTCTGTGGTTTGGCGGAGTTTGCAGTTGGGTTTTTCCGGGACTTCTAATAGCCCTGTTGGGGCACCGATGCTTAGGGACTCGCAGATCATGGAGATGCTGTCGCGGCTGACCCAGACTGCCGGTGCTTGTTGTAGTCGATCAATGATCCAGTCGCGGCTGACTCGTTCGTGGGCCTGGTAGTGCAGGCGTTCGCCGGCCAGTTCTTTTAATTGTCGGGAGGTGGCTGTTGGGGTGCGGGGTGAATTCGTCAGGTACCAGCGGTGGTCGGATCGTTTTACTATCTCCCGGATCTGATTCAGTAGCAGGGGTTCATCCCAGCCGTAATGATTGGAAGGGCCGCCGATCAGGATCAGCCCTATCTCACCGATGTGATCTGTGCGTGGTTCCAGAGTGGTGATTGCTCCCAGGGTTTGAATGACATTGGGACGATCGGTCTGGCCGTCATGCTGTGGTATCACACATAGATCAAACAGGGACAGGGGTAGCGATGGTGACATCAGGACGATCGCGGGGCAAGACAACTCCCGTTTTGCAGATAACAGACTTAGGTGTGTGCCGTGACCCGCACCAATTACCAGATCTATATTGCCCATATCACGCCAGACCTTGCCACTGGCCAGTGAGCGCAGGTTTCTCAGCCATCCCCGCGCCGGAGTGTGGGTTATCTTGGCCGGGACGATGCGGGCGATGGCCGCAGCAAGCCCTTCGCTTTGGGTGTCATGGCCCGGTCTGCCGTCGCTGATACAGACAATGTGCAAGGTATGTTGTGGTGTGTTCAACGGGATGCGACTCAGTCCGTGAGTGTAAATTCAGTGCCGCAGTAAGGGCACTTGGCGTGGCCGGTTTCTTCAATCGGCAGATAGACACGTGGGTGCGAGTCCCACAGACTCATTTCCGGCAACGGGCAATGCAACGGCAGTTGGTCTCTTTCCACAGTGTGGTACTGTTGGTCGTTGGGTGTCGCATCGCCGCGGGTCGGGCCGGTCATGAACCTTTACCCGTATAGCTCAGCCAATGCTTCTTGCTCTTGTCTTTGCCTTCGGCAACATCAAAAAACTGTTGTTGCAATTTTTCAGTAACCGGCCCTCTGGCACCGTTACCGATAGTGCGATTGTCCAATTCTCTGATCGGCGTAACCTCGGCGGCGGTGCCGGTGAAGAAGGCCTCATCAGCCACATAAACTTCATCGCGGGTCAATTGTTTTTCCCGCAACTCAATCCCCGCCTCTTTGCAGAAAGTCAGAATGCAATCACGGGTGATACCTTCCAGCGCGGAAGTCAGCACCGGGGTATAAACCACGCCGTCCCGCACAATGAAGATATTCTCACCAGTGCCCTCAGCCACATAGCCCTCGTTGTCCAGCATTAACGCCTCGTCATAGCCGCACTCAATCGCTTCGTGCAGGGCGAGGATGGAGTTGATGTAATGGCCGTTGGCCTTGGCCTTGCACATGGAGATATTGACATGATGCCGCGTATAAGAAGAGGTCTTGACACGAATACCTTTTTTCAGTGCCTCGTCTCCCAGATAAGTCCCCCATTCCCAACCGGCGATGGCGATATGCACCTTAAGTTTATCAGCACGTATGCCCATACCCTCGGCACCGTAAAAACACAGCGGGCGGATATAGGCACTGTGCAATTTGTTTTCAGTCACCACCTGCAGGCAGGCGCGGCTGAGGGTGTCCTCATCATAAGGTATGGACATCTGCAAAATGTGGGCGGAGTGAAACAGACGCCGGATATGATCCTGCAAGCGAAACACCGCAGTCCCCTGCGCGGTCTTGTAGGCGCGCACTCCTTCAAACACACCCATGCCGTAATGCAGGGTATGGGTTAGCACATGCACCCTGGCATCGCGCCAGGGAACCATTTCGCCGTCAAACCAGATGACGCCGTCACGATCCGCCATTGTCATATTGTGAACTCCAAAAAGAGAGGTATAGTGTGATATTGCAACATATTTAGCCACTTAATGACAAGTAGTGGTGCTCAAATGGTATCCTTGCAACTTTCCAAAAACAGAGTTCAGGAGCAGAAGATGATAGAAGAAGTAACCCCGCCGGAGGCCGCAAAACTGCTGGAAAATGACAATACCGTGTTGCTGGATGTGCGCTCGGAGATGGAATACAGCTATGTCGGCCACCCGACAGGGGCCATCCATATCGCCCTGCAGGAGCCGCCGGACTGGCAGGTTGATCCGGCTTTTGTTGAGCGGGTGACGGTGGCCATTCCCGATAAAGATACCACTGTCCTGACCCTGTGCCGTAGCGGGGCGCGCTCCATGCTGGCGGCGGAATTATTGCAGTCGGCTGGCTATAGCAAGGCGATCAACATCAGGGAAGGCTTTGAAGGGGATCGGGACGGGCAGAAACAACGCGGCAAGGTGAGCGGCTGGCGGTTTCACGAACTGCCCTGGGAGCAGTCCTGACAGGGTTGGCGGTGGCCTGTGCTAGTCCTCGCCCTCGTCCCCGTCTGCTTCGGCGGGGGCGAAGAAGCGGCTGAGGTACAACCCGGATTCAAACAGCAACCACACTGGTAGTGCCAACATCAGTTGCGAGATGATGTCGGGCGGTGTCAGCAACATACCGACGGCAAAGGCGCCGACAATAATGTAAGGGCGCTTGCCCCGCAGATCAGCCGCAGTAGTGATGCCGGTGCGGATCAGGATAATGGCCGCGATCGGCACTTCAAAGGCCAGACCAAACGCGAGTGACATCTTCAAGACAAAGTTGAGGTGATGAGTAATGTCAGTCATCACGGTAACACCGGCGGGGGCGAAGCTGTTGAAAAATTCAAACACCACCGGGAACACGACAAAGTAGGCAAAGGCGTTGCCAAGATAAAACAGGATCACACTGGTGGTAAGCAGGGGCAGAATGAAACGCCGCTCGTCACGATACAACCCCGGCGCGACAAAGGCCCAGGCGTGATAAAGCAAATAAGGTGCGGTGATCAGTATCGCAACAAACAGGGTCAGTTTGAAAGGCACCAGAAACGGTGAGGCCACTTCGGTTGCGATCATGTTGTCACCGGGGATCTGTGCCAGCAACGGGGCGGCGACGAGGGTGTGTATGTCGCCGGCAAAAAAACTCAACACAAGAAACACGCCACAAACAGCGGCCAGTGTCCGCAACAAACGGCCACGCAATTCCGCAAGATGGGCGATAAGTGGCAACTCAGGATCATCCGGTTGCGGCGTTTGGTTCTCCGGCATGGATTAGGTTAGGGTGTTTTTTGATCAGAAGAATCGCCTGATGTTTTATCGGGGGCGATATCCATCAGTTTATCAAGATTGTCTATCCGTGTCTGCAAATCCCTTTGTTCATCAAGCCGCAATTCCTGCTCAACTTCATATTTTGTTTGCAAGACAAACCGCCGGATCTTGCCGAACAGTTTACCGCCATCGCGGATCATGCCGGGCAGTCTTTCGGGCCCGGCCACGAGCAGGGAGA
Source organism: Gammaproteobacteria bacterium (assembly GCA_051008185.1). GTDB lineage: Bacteria > Pseudomonadota > Gammaproteobacteria > Eutrophobiales > Eutrophobiaceae > CAXMWX01. Next base: position 16,469 of record JBPCXW010000164.1, on the reverse strand, counting down.
CGGTGGCGATGATGACCAACTCCCAGAAGCCTACATCAAACATATCAGTGTGTGCCCGGATCTTTTTCCGCCGGTTGTTCCACTTCGCCTTCTATGATCGGGGCCTGCGTTGCTTGTTCCGCCGGTTCTGCCGATTCAGTCGGCTCTTTCTCTTCATTCATGGCGGCCCGAAAGCCCTTGATGGCACCGCCCATGTCGGTACCGATGCTGCGCAACTTCTTGGTGCCGAACAACAAGGCGACGATGGCGAGGATGATGGCCAGTTCCCAGATACCAAAACTCATGTCGTTTCTCCGTCTAAGTATTGTGCAATGCACATTATACGCATTTATTGGCCGCGCCGGGCTTTTTCTTCATGCCCGGAGGTGCCTGAACGCCGTTGCAACTCCGCCAATACCTGCTCCGGCGGGATATCCAGATGGCTTAGCAATACCAGGCAGTGGAACCACAGATCTGCGGTTTCATGGATGATGTGTTGTTCATCGCCGGTCTTTGCCGCATCAATCGTCTCTTCGGCCTCTTCACTGATCTTGGCCGCGATAGCATCAACGCCGCCCGCATACAACGAGGCCACATAGGACTGCTCCGGGTCAGCCTGTTTTCTCTCCTGCAGTATCTGCGCCAGTGCAGACAATACCTCTGCCGATTTCATGATTTGTCACCGGGTTTGTCGTCGTACAGTTTCGCCGGATCAATCAGCACCGGCTCGGTTTCCTGCCACTCGCCCCCTTGCAGGCGCAGATAAAAACAACTCGCCCTGCCGGTGTGGCAGGCAACCCCGCCTTCCTGTATGACACTCAACAGTATAGTGTCGGCATCACAGTCAAGACGGATCTCCCGCACATATTGAAACAGGCCGGAACGTTCGCCCTTGTGCCACAGCCGTTGCCGGGAGCGGGACCAATACACCGCCTGTTTCTTCTGTAGCGTCTGCCGGAGTGCCTCGTGGTTCATCCAGGCCAGGGTCAGCACCTTGCCACTGTCCTGATCCTGCGCGATAGCGGGCACCAGACCCTCCCGGTTCCAGTTCACCTGTTGCAACCAGTTTTCCGTGTCGTCATTCATATCGTTCTCACTTCTATATGTTGTTCGGCCATCACCGCCTTGGCCTCGGCAATCGTGTGTTCGCCGAAATGAAAGATACTCGCGGCCAATACCGCATCGGCCTTGCCTTCTACGATGGCATCCACCAGATGTTGCAGATTACCCGCGCCGCCCGAGGCGATGACCGGAATGGGGACGGCCTCACTCACGGCGCGGGTGAGTTGCAGATCAAACCCGTCGCGGGTGCCGTCCTTGTCCATGCTGGTCAGCAAGATCTCACCGGCACCGGCCTCGGCCATGCGCTGCGCCCACTGCACTGCGTCTGTGCCGGTGTTCTGCCGCCCGCCGTGGGTATAAACCTCCCAGGCCGGTGCCGTGTCATCGCCGCCGTCGGCGCGCTTCGCATCAATGGCCACGACTATACACTGGGAACCGAATTTCTGCGCCGCCGCCCGGACAAACTCAGGGTCCTTTACCGCCGCGGTATTGATGCTGAGCTTGTCCGCCCCGGCCTTCAGCATACGGCGAATATCCTCCAGCGTGCGGATGCCGCCGCCTACGGTCAGCGGAATGAATACCTGACTCGCCACGGCCTCAACCACGGCCTGCAAGGTGTCCCGATCATCACTGCTGGCGGTGATGTCAAGAAAGGTCAGTTCATCCGCCCCCTGTTCGTCGTACTTGTGCGCGACCTCTACCGGATCACCGGCATCAACGATATCAACAAACTTGACACCTTTGACCACCCGCCCGGCATCCACATCCAGACAAGGTATGATCCGTTTCGCCAGTGCCATGATTCAATCGGAGCAGAGTGTGTCAATCAGATCCAGCGCCGCCCTGAAATCCAGCGTGCCTTCGTAGATCGCCCGGCCCGTTATCGCACCGGCGATACCTTCCTCCGCCACCTTGCACAGTGCCCGCACATCATCCAGATCCTTCAAGCCGCCGGAGGCGATGACAGGAATAGTAATCTGTTTGCACAGATTGACGGACGCTTCTATATTGACGCTGGTCATCATCCCGTCCCGGCCTATGTCGGTAAAGATAATGGCGGAGACACCTTCCTGCTCAAACCGCTGTGCCATGTCCGTGGCATCGTGGTGCGATAACTTGGACCAGCCGTCGGTCGCCAGCTTGCCGTCTTTTGCATCCAGACCGACGATAATGTGGCCGGGAAACTCCAGGCATGCATCGGAAACAAAATGCGGTGTGGTAACGGCGCGGGTGCCGATGATCACATAATTGACGCCCGCATCCAGATAAGTTTGTATCGTGTCTTCATGGCGTATCCCGCCGCCTACCTGAATCTCCACCTCCGGGTGTTGTTCGGCGATGGCATGAATGATGTCGGTGTTGGCCGGTTTGCCGAGTTGCGCGCCGTTCAGATCGACAATGTGCAACCGGCCGGCACCGGCCTTGACCCAGCGCGAGGCGGCCTCAACCGGATCATCGCCGTAAACTGTTTCAGCGTCCATATTTCCCTGACGCAGACGCACACACTTGCCGTCTTTGATATCAATCGCCGGGATTAACAACATGGCCTGTTTCCTGTTGCTGTCATGAGGGGATGGGGTTTGTCAGTCTGTTGTCAATGTTAGCATAGCATGGCCGACACGGCGGCGGGCTTTTTAGTGGGCCTGATCCCAGTTGCGGCCAGTGCCGGTATCCACCAGCAATGGCACCTGTAATTCCGCCGCCTCCGACATCAGGGCAACTATGGTTTTTTTGTACTTTTCCACTTGCTTTGTATGGATCTCAAATACCAGTTCGTCATGTACCTGCATAATCATCTTAATATCATTGTCAGCCTGTAACAGCTCCCGGTCAATGGCCAGCATGGCTTTTTTGATAATGTCCGCCGCTGTGCCCTGCATCGGGGCGTTGATCGCCGTCCTTTCCGCATACTGCCTGCGGGCCGCATTGCGGGAGTTGATCTCCGGCAAGTATAAACGTCTGCCGAACAGGGTTTCCACATAACCGTTCTGCCGGGCCTGCTCGCGGGTGCTGTCCATGTATTGTTTCACGCCCGGGTAACGCTGGAAATAGGTATCAACATACTCCTTGGCCGCGCCCCTGTTGATGCCGAGTTGCCGGGCCAGACCCCAGGCCGACATCCCGTAAATGAGGCCGAAGTTGATGGCCTTGGCCGCCCGCCGTTGTTCGGCGCTCACTTTGTCCGGCTGCAGGCCGAACACCTCCGCCGCCGTGGTCTGGTGGATGTCGGCATTGTCTCTGAAGGCCTTCAACAAGGTGTCGTCGCCGGACAAGTGCGCCATGATGCGCAACTCTATTTGTGAATAGTCCGCCGCCAGTAGTGTGGAATCGTTGGCGCAGATAAATGCTTGACGGATCTTGCGTCCTTCCTCGGTGCGGACGGGGATGTTTTGCAGATTCGGATCAGAAGAGGAAAGCCGACCGGTGGCGGCAACGGCCTGATGATAAGAGGTATGCACGCGTCCGGTTTTTTCCGCCACCAGTAGCGGCAGTTTGTCGGTGTAAGTTGATTTCAATTTGCTCAGGCTGCGATGTTCCAGTATCAGTCTGGGCAATTCATGTTCCACGGCCAGCTCTTGCAAGACGGACTCCGCGGTGGAAAGTTGGCCCTTGGGTGTCTTCGGTATGCCGTCGGTTGGTATCTTGTCATACAGGACGGTTTGCAGTTGTTTCGGGGAGCCGATGTTGAACGGCTGACCGGCTACCTTGTATGCCTGCTTTTCAACCGTCTGCATTTTTTGCGCCAGCTCCCGGCTTTGATCGTCCAGCATGGCTTTGTCTATTTGTACGCCGTTTCTTTCCATAGCGGAGATGACATTGAGCAAGGGCAGTTCCAGTTCGGTGTAGATGGTTTGCAGTTCGGACATCGCTTGCAGTTGCGGCCAGAGTGTTTGGTGTAGTTGTAATGTAATGTCGGCATCTTCGGCGGCGTAGGGTGCGGCGGTTTCTATCGGGATCTGGTTGAAGGCGATCTGTTTGGCACCTTTGCCGGCAATGTCTTCATAACGGGTGGTTTGTTTGTCCAGATATTTTTTTGCCAGCGAGTCCATATCGTGACGGGCGGCAGTGCTGTCCAGCACATAAGATTCAAGCATGGAGTCATACAGGATGCCGCGCAATTCAATGCCGTGATTGGCCAGCACGTTTTTATCGTATTTCAGGTTTTGTCCGGCCTTTTTGTGTTGTTCCGATTCCAGCCAGGGTTTGAGTTCGGCGAGTACTGTGTCTCTATCCAGTTGTTGTGGCGCGCCGGCATAATCGTGTGTCAGGGGGAGATAGGCGGCCTGCCCGGCCTCGGTGGCGAACGACAGGCCCACGACTTCGGCCTCAATGTAGTTCAGGCTGGTGGTTTCCGTATCAACGGCGGTCAGTTCGGCGGCCTGTATTTTTTTTAGCCATTGTTGCCAAGTTTTGTTGTCCAGAATGGTAGTGTAGTTGTGTGTAGTTGTTGTCTGTTTCGGTGCTTCAGCGGGGGCGGGCTCGTCTGATGCGGTGGTCGGCTTGTCCGCCGCCGCGCCGTTCAGTTCCGGTAGCCAGCTGCGGAAGCCCCAGCGATCATAGTGGCGTTTCAGTGCCGCCTTGTCTTGTGCGGCGATGATCAGATCGGTCGGGCCTGATTGCAATGCCACATCCATCTTCAGGGTGACCAGTTGTTTGTTGAGTGGTAACTGTTGCAGACTGTCGCGCAGATACTCGCCGATCTTGCCGCCGAAGCTGTCGGCGGCGGCGATGATATTTTCCAGAGAGCCATGTTCCGCCAGCCATTTGACGGCGGTCTTGGGGCCGACCTTATGTACGCCGGGGATGTTGTCAGAGGTGTCGCCAATCAGGGCCAGATAATCCACGATCTTTTCCGGCGGCACGCCGTATTTTTTTATCACGCCCTCGCGGTCATATACGGTCTGGCTCATCGTATTCACCAGATGGATTTTGTCATTGACGAGCTGTGCCAGATCCTTATCGCCGGTGGAGATCAGTGTGCGTAGCCCGGCTTTATCCGCTTGGGTGGCGAGGGTGGCAATCACATCATCGGCCTCAACATCATCAATGCTAAGCAGGGGCAAACCGAGTGCTTCAATGATCTCACGCAGGGGTGCTATCTGGCAGACCAGATCATCCGGTGTCGGTGGGCGGTGTGCCTTGTAGTCGGCAAACAGATCGGAGCGGAAGGTTTTGCCGGGGGCATCAAATATAACGGCAAAGTAATCCGGTTGTTCTTCGCGCAACAGTTTGCGCAACATATTGACCACACCGAATAAAGCGCCGGTAGGTTCGCCTTTGGCATTGGTAAACTCCGGCATGGCGTGGTAGGCGCGGAACAGGTAATAGGAGCCATCAACAAGAACCAGGGACTTTTCACTCATAGGCGCATCATCCCAAACCTGTGCGGATAACGCAAACATCCCGGGTGTGACTCGGTTTGACATTGGTTCCCCCCACCAAAGCAGGCTTCGCCTCCTTTGGCTCCCCCTCAAGGGGGGAGCAGTAACAACCCCCTGACTGGGGAGTAACACCGGCACGAATAGCTCCCCCCTTGAGGGGGAGCCGGTGGCACGAGGGCGTAAGCCCGTAGTGGCTCCGGTGGGGGGACATGCTGTTGTTCAGAACAGTAAATTGTAACTTCGCCCCAAATATTAGATACTAAACAACAACCCGAATTTACCGAGGCACAAATCATGAAAGCGATGAGATGGTATTCCCTGCTGGTATTGCTATGTTGCGTTGCGGGCGCGCCGGCTTTTGCACAGGAGGGTGAGCAGGTGGAAGCAGCAGAGGAAGAGTTCGCCGATGCGCCACTACCACCGGATCTGCCGGACCCACTGGAAAGCGGTAAGGCCATTGAGCCGGAGGTGTTGATTATCAAAACCGACAAGGCCGTGATTGAGGAATACCGACTCAACGGCAAGCACTACATGAGCAAGATCACGCCCGCCGTCGGCCCGCCCTATTTTCTGCTTGACCGTGATGGTGACGGCCAAATGGAGGCACGGATGAGCGAGGTCTATGAAGATTTCACCGTCCCGCAGTGGGTGATCTTCAGTTGGTAAGCCGTTTCAGGGGAACAGAAACAGGGTCGCCAGCCCCAGAAAAGTCATAAACCCGACCACATCAGTAATAGTAGTCAGGATCACGCCGCCGGCAATGGCCGGATCAATCCCCAGACGCCGTAACAACAACGGAATGCAGGCACCGGAGACGGCGGCGATCAGCAGGTTGATCATCATCGCCAGACCAATAATCAGTGCCAGCCCCTGATCACCGAACCACAACCAGGCCACCGCCCCGACTACCACCGCCCACACGCCGCCGTTCAGCAAGCCGACGGCGATCTCCTTCAATATCAATTGCCGGGAGCTGGTCTTGTTCAACTGGCCGAGGGCAAGCGCGCGAATGGCGATGGTCAGGGTTTGATTGCCTGCGATGCCGCCCATGCTGGCGACGATGGGCATCAGGATAGCCAGCGCCACCAGCTGCTGGATCGTGCCTTCAAAGCGGCCAATCACCCAGGAGGCAAAAAACGCCGTCAGCAGATTGATGCCCAACCAGACGACGCGCCGTTTGCCACTGGTCAGCACCGAGGCGAAGGTATCATCATCGCCCAGACCGGCCATGCTCAGCACCGTGTGTTCCGCCTCTTCCTGGATCACATCAACCACATCATCAACGGTGATCCTGCCCAGCAGTTTGTTCTCGCCATCAATCACGGCGGCGGAGATCAGGTCACGTTGTTCAAACAGTTTCGCCACTTCCTGACTGGGACTGTCCGCACCAATGGCGGCGGTCTCGGTCATGGTCTCACCCACCGACCGCTCGGCCTTGTTCACCAGCAGATCGGCCAGGGACAGGATGCCGAGGTAACGGTTTTCCCGATCCACCACCATCAGGCTGTTGGTATTCTCCGGCAACTCGCCCCGTTGTTGCAGATAGCGGGACACCACATCCAGACTGACATCAGCACGCACGGAAACCACATCGGTGTTCATCATGCCGCCGGCGGTGTCCTCCGGATAAGACATAAGCGAGGCGATGCGTTCCCGGTTCTGCTCATCCATGGAGTGCAACACCGTATCGGCGACCTCTTCCGGCAGGTCTTGCAGGATGTCGGCGACATCATCGGTATCCAGATCCTGCGTGACCTCGGCAACCTCCTGCGGCTCCATTTGTTCCAGAAAACCGGCCCGCACCGCATCCTGCATCTCCGACAGGACATCGCCATCTACCTCCGGGTTCACCAATTCCCAGAGTTGTTTCCTCTCCTTACCGGGCAGACTTTCCAGCAGATCAGCGATTTCGGACGGGTGCAACTCGCCCAGCATTGATCGCACTTGATCAAGGTTTTCGGCGCGTAGCTGCTCCAGCAGGATGTCTTGTCGGGTTGTCTCGCTCATTATGCTCATGCGGCGGTGATGATGATATTGGCCTTATCATATCAACATTGTGTTTATTTTTGACCATTCTTTGATTTTATCCGCCTTGCTTTTAGCAGCGTTTGCCGGGCTTGTTGATGGCAATAAATGATGTTTGATATCTTCTGCGATATTGTTCAGCGTCGGCAAAACTCTTTTTTGATATTCTTTTTCTGCTTTGGTGCCGTTAAAAAATACATACCTGATAGACTTGTTATCTGAGAACAAAGAAGCAAAATCATTAACAACGATTGACTCCGGCTTGATCGCTGAATCCAGACTTCCTTTTCTTTCACATTTGTCTATCACATCCCATAGTGCTACCCCATTGTCCGTGAGGGCTTTAATTTTAATCTTGTATTCGTCATCTTTATTGAAATGAAAAAAACCGCCCATGATCTCCCAGAATAAATTTCTGGGATTGGCGTAATATTGTTTCTTTCGGAGTGACTCTTCTCCCGGCATTGATCCCAGGATAATCACCTTGGGTCGCCCGACTATTACCGGAGGAAATCCTCTGTTGGTTATCTTGCTCATTATGCTCAAAAAATACTTCCGGTGCATTATTTAGTCTGTCTATTCTAATTCAGTGCTATACATTTTCCAACTTTGCCTTTAGTATAAAAGTGTCGCGAGTCGTGCAATTCGTCGGTAACCTGCCGAAGATCAGTACTGGCAAAAGCAAAGTAGTGCGACGCTAACTACTACCAATACAGGAGATAAAAGATGTCTGCCACAGTTGCCCTGTCTCCCGGCTTCTCAGCAAGCCGTATAAAGGCTTTTGTCAAAAAAAATTACAATTTACAGATAAGCAAAGTTACAGAACTGGGTGGTTATATTGACCAGAACTTCTTGTTGGAATGCGATACGGGGGATAAGTTTGTCTGCAAGGTTCATGATGGTAGAGAACAGAGAGCCGTTCTGGATTTTCAAAATAGAACCATGCAGCACTTATCAGCAAAACTGCATACCCCTGCATTTCCACAGATCATAAAATCCAACTCAGGCGAGGAAATAACAGAGATCAGTTCTGAAACAGGCCAACAATGTCTTGTTCGTGTGTTGATTTATCTGGAAGGTACTTTATTAAAAGATGTTAAGAAATTCTCGCCTGCGCTTCTTGGCAATGTGGGCAAAACTATGGGAGAGATGGACATGGCACTTCAGGGTTTTTACCATGCCGCTGCCAATCGCCCTGATATCCCCTGGGATTTAAAAAATACCCCTCAGATACGACACATCACCAGATACATTGAGAATACCCACCAGCGCCGTTTAGCTGAGTATTTTTTTCTTCAATATGACAATGTTGTTTCCCCCGTTCTTGTCAATCTTCGTAAGAGTGTCGTGCATAACGACATCCACCGCTACAGCATACTGGTAAATGGGGAAAAGGAGATCTCCGGGATCATAGATTTCGGAGACGCTGTATATACACATACTGTTACCAATATCGCGATTTCAATGTCTGATCTGTTGGTACAAAGTGAAAATCTGGTGCCCGATGCCGCTGAAATCCTTGGTGCCTATCACCGGGTATTCCCCTTAACCGAGGATGAGATTTCTATTCTCTACTACCTGATCTGCACGCGCCTGAGCATCTATGGTGCCATGTCAGCTTGGTCAGCAAAAACAAAACCATCCAATGCCCATACGCAGATCAAAACAAAAGAGGTTTGGATGCTATTGGAGAAGCTACTCGCTATCAATCCCGGGTACGCTGAGGACGCATTGCGTAAGGCCTGTGATTTTCCTGTCTTGCAGGATAAGCTCCGTAAGCAAGCGGATAGCAACCTTAAGAAAAGAAAAAAATATTTCCCGGGTTCTCTCTACACTCACTATACCGTACCCATTTCCATTACCGCAGGTGCTTTGCAGTATCTGTATGATGATTCTGGAAAGACATACCTGGATTGTGTGAATAACGTCTGTCAATGGGGACATTGTCATCCGCGTATCGTCCGAGCCGGGCAAAAGCAGATGGCGGATCTGAATACCAATTCCCGATATCTCTATTCACAAATGGCGGATTATGCTGAGAGACTTGCCTCAATATTCCCTGATCCACTCAATGTTTGTTTCTTCGTAAATTCCGGTAGCGAGGCTAATGATCTCGCTGTTCGCCTGGCCCGCACTTATACCGGGCAAAACGACATCGTTGTCATTGATGCCGCCTATCATGGGAACTCTACTCTTTGCACCGAGATCAGCCCGGATCGTGTTGATCGCAAGGGCGGTCCCAGACTCCCGGATTATGTACATAAAACCACCCTCCCCGATACCTTTCGGGGAGAGTACAAGTGCCATGATCGTGAGGCGGGGAAAAAGTATGCTACTCATGTCGTAGCTATCATTGAAGAACTTGGAAAAAAAGACTTGTCGCCCGCGGCCTTTATCGCCGAATCACTGATAGGCACGGGCGGACAGTTTGTTTTGCCTGATGGCTACCTGCAGAACGTCTATTCACATATTAGAGATGCCGGTGGTCTTTGTATTGCTGATGAAGTTCAGGTTGGTTTCGGTCGCACCGGTAATAATATCTGGTGTTTTGAGTCACAGGGGGTGGTGCCCGATATTGTTACTATGGGTAAGCCCATTGGTAATGGTCATCCTATGGCGGCTGTCATTACCACTCGTGAAATTGCCGATGCTTTTGATAACGGCGTGACCTATTTCAATACCTTTGGCGGTAACCCTGTTTCTTGCGCCATCGGTCTTGCGGTATTGGATGTGCTTGAAGAAGAAAATCTGCAAGAAAATACTCAGCTTATGGGTAGATTGCTCATGGATGGCCTGAATAAACTGATGCAAAAGCATTCAATTATCGGGGATGTGCGTGGTTTGGGTCTCTACATAGGCGTAGAGCTCGTGAAAGACAGGAACTCACTTGAGCCCGCAAGTGAAGAAGCCAAAGCCATTATAGAAAAAATGAAAGCCCGCAGTATTTTGCTAAATACAAACGGTGAACACAACAATATCATCAAGATCAAACCGCCAATAATTATTAACGAGTACGATGTCAAGAGAATAGTCAATACGCTTGATGAGGTACTGACTGAATACTATTAGTACAGACTCTCTCCATACCAGGAGACAAACTCGTCCCAGTTAGGGGCTTCTGATCCATTCACTTTCGCATCCACTGCCACTTGAACGACAGCAGGTCTATTCTCTTCCAGCGCACGTTTAACGGCGGGCGCAATGTCTTTCGTTTTGTCGACATATTCACCGTAAGCACCGAAGCCTTCCGCGATCTTGTCGAAACGTACCGCTCCCCACTTCACTTCAACATCCCGATTTTCACCAAACTCTTCCACAAATCCCGGATGTTCCATGGCCCAGGCGCTGTCTGAGTTGATAACAATGACTATTGGTAGCTGCTTCCGCACTGCTGTCTCAAGTTCTGAGATATGAAACTGAAAAGCCGAATCACCTGTTATCAGGCAAACACGGCGCTTATCACCGACGGCGAGTTGTGCGCCAATGGCATAGGGCATACCCGCCCCAAGGTGTCCAAATTTTGAAGTCCAAAGGTAATCATTGCTACGTAATTCGTGATAGGCCAACTCCCACAAGGTGGTCATACCACCATCGCGAACTACTACGGCATCGTCCGGAAAAGCGCGTGTTGCCTCTACGATCATTCGACCGGGATGTATCGGATAGGTGTCCGGAGCGGAATCAAACAAAGCCTGACGCGTTCTGTCTTGTATCAATCGCCATTCTGTTAGCTGTGGATTCGGTTTTATCCCGGCTCCCTCTTTCAGTAACGTCTGCAACTGCGGCAGGATGTCTTTCAGGTTACCAACCAGTGGCACATCTATCTTGCGATTCACCCCGACATTGGTGGCATCCCGCTCAATATAAATCCATTTGCGATCAGTATTACCCTGAGCCCAGTGATGAGTACTACCGTAATGAATGGGTTCACCAATACTGGTACCAACCGCAATTACAATATCCGCCGCTGCAATTGCTGCATTAGCTGCCTCGCCGGAATAGATCAATGTCTGAGGGTGAGTTTCCGGTAGACTGCCACGTCCGCCCCATGTAGGTATGACCGGACATTGTAGTAGTTCGGCAAACTGCTTTATTTCTTTATGCGCTCGACTTATATGAACGGCAGTCCCGCTTAATAAGAGAGGGCTTTTTGCTGTTCTTATCAGCTCAGCAGCTTGTTGCAGTGAAGCCGGATCCGCCTTTTGTTTGGTAATCCGGTATTCTGCGGGTGATTTAAGAGGGGGAAAGGCAATTTCCGTATTACTATGATCTTCCGGGTATTCAATGTATACCGGCCCGGGCGTACCTGACATGGCCATGCGAAAGGCTTCCTGAAAAACTTCATCTACCTGCTCTGCAAATTCAATAATGCCGACATATTTCATTGCCGCTTCAAAAAATCGCGATTGTGGAGTGTATTGAAATTTACCTCGCCTCACCTGTGCATCCAGACGCCGCGCACGTTGTTCCGCAAGAAAAATGACCGGTACTTTTTCTTTTGAGGCACAAATGGCTGCCGGCACCATATTAGCCACCCCCGGCCCCTGATTGCCGCTGATGATGGCAGGCTTGCCAGTCATGCGTGTCATAGCGTCCGCCATAAAGCCACCTGCCGTTTCATGATGAGCAGCTATAACATTCCAACCACGATCAGCTGCAATACGATGCACAAGTTGAATGCCGGGGTCGGGAATCCCAAATAGAGTGCGGATCCCTTCCGCTTCCAGTAAATCAACAATGCGTTCTGAGACAGTCTGTTTTTTGGTCACAATAGATTTCCTGAAACAAGCGAACAGGTTTTGTCTTAGCCAAAGGCCTTGCCAAGCAGAAAGTTACTATAACCTGCGGATGCACCATCATCACATTCAATGATGGCACCGCTAACTGTTTTACTGGCCGACGAAGCAAGAAAACGGTAAACGGGTGCCAGTTCCTCCGGGGTCCTCGTTTTACCGGTTGCAGTAAAAGTACCAAGCATTTCCATTTCAGCCTCCAGATTTTCCGGATCAAAAGCCATTTCGGTTTCTACCACCCCGGGCAAGACTCCATTAACGCGTATTCCACGGCTCCCCAGTTCTATTGTCCATGTCCTAATCAGGGCATTCACGGCCGCTTTTGAAGACCCATAGATGCTTAGTCCATGCATGTGCATAGTGCCAGCAGGTGATGAGGTGACGATCACAGATCCGCCCTCCTTCATATACTTCTGTCCTTCCTGCATTCCATATACGATACCGAAGACATTAACATCAAAAATTTGATTAAGATCCTGTAGTTTAAGTTCATCAATGCCATGCGATGGTGGAGAAGTGCCGGCGTTGAGTACCAAAACATCAATTGTTCCGCCCAGAATCTCTGCCGCTTCTCGCATGGCTCCGGCAACCGATGCCGCATCGCTCACATCCATGCGAACAAAATTTGCACCGATAGCATTCGCTATTTCTTCACCCGTTTCCCGGCGACCGGTGATCACGACCTCAGCACCCGATTTAACAAAGTGACTGGCGACACCGTGACCGATGCCGGCCGTACCCCCGGTTATGAGTACTTTTTTACCGCTTATGGAAAAAAAATCGTTTGCGGTCATAGTATTACTTCAGCTCAGGCTGCACAATCATCCCAGGGATAAAGATATATCTTGCCGGCTTTCTTTGACAGCGCCGCATCAAAGGCGGCTTTGCCATCAGACATATTGAATTCATGCGTAACGATGTGATCGGTTGCCTCCTGCACTTCCGGTTTCATCAGCATATTTATTAGTCCCTCTCTATCCAGGACTCGAACATCGTGACCACCTGTAAGACTGACATGACGGTTGTGTAATTCATCAAGAATATGGATAGGCAGGGGCTTATCATCATCAACGAGGAAACCGAAAACAAACATATTTCCATAACGGCGTACCGCCTGCAGACATTTCTTCTGATAGTAGGGATAGCCGGAACATTCAAAAACGTGATCACAACCTTTCAAATAACCGGTTAGTTTATGAATTTGTTCCAGCCAAGTCGGGTCATCCGGATTAATAATGTGATCAGCCCCGATCTTCCGGGCAAGATTCATGCGAAACTCATTGCGACCAAGCGCGATAACTTTTGCACCTCTATATTTGGCATTGATAATCGCTCCAAAACCGATAAAGCCGATACCGGCTACCAGCACCCAGTCTCCGGTTTTTACCCCCGATTCTTCCATACCGGTATAGGTGCATCCCAAAGTGCAGTTGGCAGCAGCAGCGTATCTGAATGGCAGTTCATCGGGTATCTTCTGGAGCATGTTTTCCGGCGCAATGCGGAATTTTGAGAAACCGAAGCCACCGGATTCACTTTCGCAATCTATTTCAATGGAACCCGGGCTACCTGGCGTATGCATGGCTATTTCATTATTCAAGGTATTGAGTTTTTCATGGGGATTGGAACCACCCTGTATTTCTTCATAAGGTATGGCCAGACAATGAGTAGGGCTTAAACCTCTTTGACAAACAAAACATTCACCACAGGGATTACCTTGGTAGATTACAACTCTGTCACCAAGCTTGAATTTTGAACCTTCGGCTACTTCACAAATCTCACCGACACCTTCGTGGCCCATGTGTTCTTCATCTCCATGCCATTCAAAGGTGTGGTCCCGGTAAATCTGGTGCTCAATGCAAATCGGCGCAATGACTATCTTAACAAGAGCGTAGCCAACCTTGATCTTCGGGTAAGGCACCTCTTTCAGAACAACTTTGCCCGGTTCCGGAATTGTCAAAATAGTATTTTGGTTACTCATTTTTAATTATCCTCGATTTTTATACCAAATGTGTTTCCACTGGTTCCACAGATGCTTTTCGTCGGCCGGCATCTGCCTTTATTCCGGTGAGCACCAACACTCCTGTCAAAACGGTCGTGCAGATGGCAAGGATCATGACTCCGTCGTAACCATGGCTACCGATCAAATCGCCGGCTATTGCCGGCCCCAGAATGTTTCCAAATGCTATGGCTGGTACGGTCAGGATCACAAAGCGCCCAACGGCATCCATGCTTGCGATGAGAGCGATAAGAAAGGGAAGCGTGAAAGCAAAAGCCGCGTTGAAAAGGCAAGCAGCCAGTGCATAGGTACTTAAAGTCAATGACAGTGTAAACATATAATTAGCCAGTACAATTACCAGTAAGCCTGCAACGATGGGAATGCGGCGACCAAGTTTGTTCGCCAGAGCCGCAGCTGATAGCGCGGCACAAAGAGAAACGAACAAGGACGCTGACAGTACCCGGCCTATTACGGAATCAGCAATATCTGCATCTACTGCCAGTCGTTCCATATAGACCCAGACTGATGACATACCGGCATAAAAGAAAAAAATACCGAGCAGAGATACTGTAACGGCAAATGCAGGTGCCTTACTGTGCTTCGGATCGTGTTTAGCTTCAGCACCCTTGACCCCGGTGGCTGGAATCCAGAAAAAAGCGGTACTGAGAATCAGCGTTAACCCGGCAAGTGTGATGACCAAGCCATTGAAACCCCAATCATCCAGCACGAGAACAGGCAGAGAGAACAACAGTAGAATACCCAGTAAAATTTCTGAACTGATCTTGAGCCCAAAATATCGTGCCGGATTGCTCGTATCACCGAGTATGGTAGTACCGATAGCATAAATTAGACCAAGCGCGCCACCGGCAAGCAAAATACCTATCAACATAAAAGTGTAGCCCGGTATCAAAGTAATGGAAATGAGACAGCCAATTGCCACCATTACAGCAACTATAATTACTTTCTGCCAATTTACCTTTCTAAGCCAGAAATAGGATGTTGAGGCAAGCAAGCCGAAGCCAACAAAAAATATGGAGGCTACAAACCCTACCTGACGATCTGATAAACCACGGTCATCCTGTGCCGCTCCTATGAATAGCGGTAAGATATTGTAGAGCATTGCACCGATAGCTGACGCGACGCATGCGGAAAAGATAACACGCCAGTTATCCAGTGGATTGTCCTGTGATTACAGTCTGCATCTTGGGCTGTCTTGGTTGTGTTCCGGTAAACAAGTCTATTAAAAACGGTAATTGAATGTCGCGCCGAATGTCCGCGGCGGTGCCGGGAAATTGAAAACGGTGAAAACAACATCGGAATAAAATACCTCTTCAAAATACTCTTCATCGCCCAGATTTTTCCCCCATACCGTCAAATCCCATTCTCCACTGTCAGGTATAAGGGTCAGGCTACCGTTGAACACAATGTAGTCAGCGGCAAAATTCAGCCCGGTGTTGGTCGCCTCGGTAAACTTGTTATCGGAATATTTGAAGTTCCCCTGCACAGCCAGTCTGAATTGATCAACCAGCGGTATTTCGTAGCGGACCAAGCCATTCACCTGCAATTCCGGTGCATTGGGTAGCTTGTTCTTATCCAGTGTAGGAAACATGCTACTAGTAGTTTCCGTGTTGAGCCAGCCCATTCCCAGAATAAGGTCAAGTCCCTCCACCGGTCGTGCTGTGATATCAAGGTCAATACCGATAACCTCCGCTTCTTCTACATTATCAAGTTTGAATCCAAATGGTGCAGGAACCACAGTCTGAATATCTTCATAGTCATAATAAAAGACTGAACCATTCATCTGTACCCTGCCATCGGCCGTGGTCAACTTGACACCACCCTCATAAGCAAGAATGGTTTCGGAATTGAAAGGTTCCAGTTCACCTTGCTCGGTTGTAAAGTCTCCAAAAAAACCACCGGACTTGAAGGCCGATGACACGGAAGCATAAAACATCATGTCATCATCAGGTCTATATTCAAGCGCTACTCTGAAAGAGATATTGTCGTCCTTGAACTCGTTATCAGTTGTGGTAAAAGGGAAATCAGCCATACCACCGCCATCAAGAAAACGAAATACCTCTCCTGTTGTATTTAACATATTTGGGTTGGGCATCATCGGCGTAGGGGCAGTATAGACAAAAGCACTGGTACCTCCCCTGAATGCTACTTTTTCATCTGTGTAACGCAAACCTGTTACCAGAGTGAAAGCGTCACTGAACGTCCAGTCAACAC
>JBPCXW010000163.1:0-5753 GCA_051008185.1 Gammaproteobacteria bacterium | reverse complement strand
GTGCAGGACATTGCCATCCGCCGGGGTGCCGGTGCGAAAGCGGTGCATGATATGGACACCGCTATCCACGCCGATACCGAGCAACAAGGGCAGGGCGATGATGTTGGCGAAATCAAGTTGCATCCCGAGCAAGGTGGCGAGTGCGGCGGTGAATACCGTCGCCATAAGCAGAGGTGCTAACACATACAACACATCTCTCTTGTGTCTG
This sequence comes from Gammaproteobacteria bacterium, assembly GCA_051008185.1. Taxonomy (GTDB): domain Bacteria; phylum Pseudomonadota; class Gammaproteobacteria; order Eutrophobiales; family Eutrophobiaceae; genus CAXMWX01. The sequence goes on along the minus strand of JBPCXW010000163.1, from coordinate 5,545 downwards.
AACAACAGCAACAGCAACAAGGTGATCGCGGTAAACGCATAAAGAAAGGCCTGCCGGAAAGAACCGGCGACCGCATCACTGGCACTGAGGCTGATGACCGGCGCCCCGGTGGCGTTGATGTCGGCAGCGCGCAGGGCATCAACGAATTCACGCATGGCGGTTTGATCTTGCAAGTCCTGAGTCGGGAAGATTTCAATACGGTAATGACCGTTGTCGCTGAGCCAGCGTTTACGCAAACCCTCCGGCAATGTCGCCAGCGTGATGTAGTCCGCATTCAGGGAGTCGTTCAATGCCGCAATCCTGCCGGGCAAGGTGTGCAGCAGGACGCCTTGCAGTTGTTGCAGCCGGGCGGTGTCCTGTTGTAACAGCCGGGTGAGACGGGTTTGCAGGCCGGTCAGTTCCGCGATCGCGACAGCGGGTTTTGCCTGTGCCAGTTGTGTGTTCAGTTCCGCCATGGCCGTGCGGGTGGCCGTTTCGTCAAATGCCTGTGTGGGGCGCATGCTCAACTCCCCCAGTAGCAGGCCCAGTTCGTCTACGACGGCAAGTTTTGCATCTTGCTCGGCGGGGATGAAATCATGCACGGAAACACTCTTATCCACCAGCGACAACTCGGCCAGCATAGCGGCGATGCGGTTTGCCTGCTGCTCATCGGTGGCCAGGGTGACGGCCGTCCAGGGAGTGGTGGTCTTATCGGCCAGCAGATCGCGCCAGGTTTGCACGGCCTCGCCTTTGGGGTCTTGCAGGTTCAGCGTATTCGGATCAAAGCGTATGCCGGAGGCGACCGATAGTGCGGCGATGAACAGCAGTGCCGAGATAAAGGTGATGGATTTGCAATAGCGTATCGGTAGCTGGCTTAGTCGGCCCAGAGATGCCGGGCGGGCGGGTGCGCCGGGGTTCACCTGCAACGGAAATAATGCGAACAGGGCCGGCAACAGTGTCATGGTAAAGATGAAACTGAAAAACATACCGAAGCCGGCGATCCAGCCCAGTTCGGCCACGCCCTTGTAGTCCGTGGGTATAAAGGCGAAAAAACCCACCGCAGTACTCAGGGCGCAAATGAACAAGGCACTGCCGATATTGACGGCGGTATCTTCCAGTGCCTTGTTGTTGTCGCTTTGCCGGAGCAGGAGTTCGCGGTAACGCAGACAGAAGTGGATCGCGAAATCCACGCCCAGACCGATATACAGGACGGTAAAGGCGACGGAGATCAGGTTGAGTTTGCCCACCGTCAGCGTGGCGAATGCGGCGGTGACGATCAGGCCGACAAGCAGGTTGAATAGGGTGAACAACATCAGCTTGAGTGAGCGCAATCCCGCCAGCATGATGCAGGTCACCATGATCAGGGCCAGCATCGCGGCCAGTTTGGTGCCTTGTGTTACCGCAGCCAACTCCTCGTGTTGCAACGCGACGCTACCGCTGATACGCACCTTGACCCCGTAGCGTTCTTGCAGCCCGGATCGTTGCAACAGATCGCGTACAGTCCTGAGGATGTCGGCGGCAGGTGTCAGGCTGTTGTAATCCAGTTGCGGTTTGAGCAGGATAAACTCCCGATACACAGGTTTGCCCTCGGGTTCGGGATCGATCAGCAGTTGCCAGGACATACGCCGGTTTGCATCCGCCGCGCTGTCATCAATGGCCTGATTGATCGCACTCAGCAACGGCCGGATGTCAATCTCCTCGCCATCGTCCATGGCCTTGATCACCTGCGTCAGCATGGAAAACAAGCCCGTCAGGGTAGGGTCGTCGGTCAGTGTGCCGAGAAACGGTTGTATCCGTGCCAGACGATCTGCCAGTTGCTGTAATTCGGTTTGGTCAAGATACAGCAGTGCCGATTCGGTAAAGACGCTCAGCGAACCGGCATGAAAAAGATCAATCAGGTCTTTATCCAGTGCCAGAAGTTCATTGTAGAGAAACTTCGCCGCATCAGCGGCCTGATCAGGCGTAGCGGCCTCAACAACGATGGCCATACTGTCACGGTATTGAGGAAACTCCTGCTTGTAGTGATTATCAAGCTGACGCCAGGGCAACTCAGCGGACAACATATCCAGGGTATCGGTATTCATCCCCAGATTGTTGCGCGTGTATTGCAAACAAAAACCGGCCAGCAACACGGCTGCGACCAATACGGCGATACTGAATCGTTGTACCGATGTCACCCACAAGGAGAGCAGGCGTGAACTGAGTTTACGCATGAGTTATAAAGGTTTGTTCCTGGCAATGGAGCGCGTCGCCAGCCGGAATGTTTGCCGTAGCAGATAATCATTTCCGGCCAGCAGGTTGCTCAGCGCGACAGTCAGTTTCACACTGCGTCTTGATATCTTTACTTGCTCAGCCGTAGTGAAATCCCGCCGCCGGTTTATTTTTCGCAGGGTGAGTACGGCCATGCCTATCGCGTACAGGCAAAAGCGTCTTAGCCCGGTTTCGTTTTTTGGAATCAGCAAGGTGTATTGCAGGGCATTCTCAAGGTGGCCGTAGGCAACGCCGATCAGGTGGGCGATGGCGTTTTGGAAGTTTTGGTCTTTGTGTTGCTGTTGCAAGGCGGCGATGTCGGAGCCGTGTTGTTCAAATACCGAGCGCGGTAGCCAGCACATATTTCTTTTTTGATCGTCCCAGATGTCCTTGAGGATGTTGGTCATCTGCAAGCCCTGCCCGAAAGAGATGGCCAGAGTTTGCAGATCGGCGTAATGTTGATTGATCTCCTCCGAATAATCACAAAATAATTCGGTGAGCATCTCTCCTACTACACCGGCCACATAGTAACAATAAATGTCCATATCAGCCTGATCGGCCAGGCCGTTTGCCACATTGCTCTCCTGATATTCGGCCATACCATCGGCCATGATGCGGACGCATTTTTCCAATGCCAGCCGTTGCCGTTCGTTGAACGAGCGGGTGATGCGGATTACTGCTGCCGTGTTTTCAATGAGATCCAGTTCGGCATCGCTGTTGCTCTCGGATAGCAGAGGGGACAGGGTTTGTGCAAATTTGTCGGCGGGTAATTTGCCGACGACAACCTGTATGAATGCCTCGGAGAATTCGCGCTTTTGTTCGAATGTCAGTTGTTTGTCATCTTCAATGGTATCGGCGATGCGGCACAGCAGATAGGCGTTGCCGACAACACGCGCCAGGGGGCCGGGGAGTTGCGGGATGGTCAGGGCGAAGGTGCGGGAGACGCCTTGCAATATCTTATGCTGGTATATCTCGTCCCGTGCTGTTGGATGTTGTTCGCTCATGGTTATCTACTTTACAACTTTGTCAGAGTAGCGCAAGGAATTGTAGCGGATTAGTACTTATGAGACCAATCAGCAATGTCCCCCCACCGGAGCCACTACGGGCTACGCCCTCGTGCCACCGGCTCCCCCTCAAGGGGGGAGCTATTCGTGCTGATGTTATTGCTCCCCCCTTGAGGGGGAGCCAAAGGAGGCGAAGCCTGCTTTGGTGGGGGGCGGTCTCAACTGTTAATGATCCGCCACAGAGATCTTGTGCGGTGCGATCATGATTCGGGGGGTTGCTGTGCGCGCTGCAAACGCCGTTGTGAGTAATGTCTGCTCTCTACCCGATGCAGGTACAGCAGGCCCGCCGGGTCCAGTAGCAGGTCGCGGATGCGAAGCGCCAGCGAGACTGCCAGGCAGAGTTCCGGGTCAAGGCCGATCAGGGCACCGATCAGGATGAATGCCCCTTCCTGCACACCGTAGGCACTGGGGATGATAAAGGCGATGTCGCTGAGTGTGGAGGTCAGGCTCTTGAGCATGACGGCCTCCGGCAAACTGATCGGGCGGCCCAGCAGGTAACAGGCCAGCCATACTTCCAGGGTTTGTAATGCCAGGGACAGACAGCGGTAAGCGAGGCAGGCTACCACCTTGTAGCGGTTGCGGTACAGTGACCGGACACGGGCATCGGCTTCCTGTGCATTCAGTGTCAGTCCTTCCCAGCTTTCGGTCTTGATAAGTTTGCCGCCCAGTTTTGCCAGCAGTCCCAGCAAGCCCAGATGTTGTATCCGCATCAACACGATTGCCGAGACGATCAGAATCACAAAGCCGATGCCGGCGTATTGCACCAATTCGGTATCGTCGGCGATGTAAAGCAGTGTGACGACACCGACGCATCCCCACAGCGCGACCGCCAGGGCCTGCACAGCTTTATCAACCATGACCGATGCGGCGGCATCCAGACTCGCATAGCCGCGGATTGCCAACAGACGCGCCTTGACGATTTCACCGCCGATGGTGGCGACCGGTAGCAGACCATTGACCGCGCGGCCGGTCCAGGTGGCCAGCAAGCCGTGCATGAAACGGGGGGTGGCGTGTTCGGGGAATAACAACAACCAGGCATGGTTGGCAATGAACAGACTGGGCAACCAGATCAGAGGTAGTAACAATAACCACCAGCCGGAGGCGGCCAGCAGGTTCAGCACATCAACAAACCCCTGCCAGACCAGCAGGCTGATGAGCAACACGAGACCGACTACCAGCCCGATTTGGGTGAACAAGCGCATGGCGGCATTATACGGGGATTTGCCGATATTTCATAACTATATGAAATTATTACAATTAAAGATTTTGCAATGCAACATTTTCAGGGTAGAATTGGTGCGTCAAATTCATTCGGACTTGGGTATTTCCTATGCAAATTCAAGACAAGGTGGCGGTTGTAACCGGTGGTGCCAGCGGTATCGGTCGTGCGGTTTCACTGGAGTTGGCAAGACGCGGGGTAAAAAAATTGGCGATGGTTGATCAATCTGATCAAGTTGGCATCGCTGCCGGGCAGGTGAACAATGAAGTGGATGCGGAAGTTGCTGTTACCTATCAGGGGGATGTCACTGATGATGCCTTCAGGGCGCAAGTTTATGATGAGTTGTGTGAGCAACATGGGGTGGTGCATATTTGTATCCCCGCTGCGGGCATTACTCGTGATGCTCTGGCGGTCAAGGTTGATAAGGAGACCACTGATGCGATGATTTATCCGCGTGAAGATTTTCAGCAGGTAGTCAATGTCAATCTGATTGCGCCGATCTACTGGGCGATGGAGATGATTGCCCGCATAGCGGAAGACCGGGCCAGACGCGGTTTGCAACGTTGGCATCCCGATGAGCATTTGCAAGGCACGGTGATCTTTCTCGGCTCGGTTTCATCGCAGGGTAACAAGGGGCAGGTGTCTTACGCTTCCACCAAGGCAGGGCTGGAAGGTGCCGCCTCCACCCTGACCAAAGAGGCCATATTTCACGGCGTGCGTTGCGGTGTTATTCATCCCGGCTTTACCGATACGCCTATGGTGAGGGCACTGGGGGATGACTACATTGAGAATCACATCCTGCCCGACACCCAGATTGGCAGACTGATCCGCCCGACCGAGATCGCCGATGCGATATGTTTCATGATCGGCAATTCCATTGTGTCAGGCCAACTGTGGGCAGATGCCGGCTGGCATCCCTCTGCCTGAGTTGCACAGATAAGGGTTGTCGTTACTCCCGCGCCCCCCACCAAAGCAGGCTTCGCCTCCTTTGGCTCCCCCTCAAGGGGGGAGCTATTATTGCTCCCCCCTTGAG
>JBPCXW010000162.1:0-29482 GCA_051008185.1 Gammaproteobacteria bacterium | reverse complement strand
AGTACGGGCTGCGCGATCACCACGGCGGCGGCCGGGCCTCGGCCCGGGAGACCGCCACGAGGGTCGCCACCGGCGCAACCGCCCGCAAGACCCTCGGCCACCTGCTGGACGAGCCAGTGGCGATCCGCGGCGCCCTGATCCAGGTCGGCACGCTTGAGATCGACCGTGCGCGCTGGGATTGGGACGAGGTCGAGCGCAACCCCTTCTTTTCGCCGGATCCGGAGATCGTCGAGACCTGGTCGGCTTTTCTCGACAAGGTCCGCAAGGACGGCTCCTCGGCCGGCGCCGTTATCGAGGTGATGGCCCAAGGCGTGCCGCCCGGCCTCGGCGAGCCGGCCTACGACAAGCTCGACGCTGATCTCGCCAAGGCCATGATGAGCATCAACGCCGTCAAGGCGGTGGAGATCGGCGATGGCTTTGCGGCGGTGGAACAGAAGGGCACCGAGCATCGGGATGAGATTGATACCAGCGGATTTTTATCCAACCATGCCGGCGGCACACTGGGCGGGATCTCTACCGGGCAGGATATTCTGGTCAGCATGGCACTGAAACCGACTTCCAGTATCCGCATCCCCGGCAAGACCATAGACATAGACGGCAATGCAACGGAAGTGGCGACCACCGGGCGGCATGATCCCTGTGTCGGCATCCGGGCGGTGCCGATTGCCGAGGCGATGCTGGCACTGGTGTTGATGGATCACCTGTTACGCCACCGCGGGCAAACAGGCCGGGTTAATTGACGCGGCTCAGCCGCCGGTTATCTGCAACAACAATTTTCGCGCGGTACTGAAGTCCGTCTTGCCGCTGCCCAGTTTCGGCACTGCCTCTACCCGATGAACCGCGTCCGGGATCATCATCGGACTGGTGTCGGCATCAAGCAGGGCTTTTTTCAGCGCATCGTAGTCTATGTCGTCATCTGTCAATACTTCAATACGTTCACCTTTTTTGCTGTCAGGCAGATTGATGGCGACCAGTTCTATCTCCGGCTTTTCAAGTATTGAGCGGATGCGGCCTTCCACCGCGGTCAGGCTGATCATCTCGCCACCCAGTTTGGCAAAACGTGAATAGCGATCGACGATGGTAAGAAAGCCATCCTTGTCCAGATGGCCTTTGTCGCCGGTCTTGTACCAGCGTTGCCCATCCAGCTCCACGATCGCATTGGCGGTTTTTTCAGGATCGTCCAGATAACCCAGCATTACCTGCGCGCCGCTGATCAGGATCAACCCGTCGCTATCGGTAGGCAGTTGTTCCAGCGTGTCCGGATCAACGATCCTGAAACTGGTGCCCGGCAAGGGCATGCCAACCGTGCCCGGTTTGTTGCCGGTCTGCACACGCCAGTAATGGGTGTCCAGATGATTGGGTATATTCACACTGGCCGCCGGTGCGGTTTCGGTAACGCCATAACCCTCACAGATGTCTTTATGGAATTTCAGTTTGAAGGCCTCGTGTACATCGGTGCCGAGTTTCTCCGCCCCGGACACCACGATACGCAGGGATTCAAACATCAATGGATGTAAGCGTTGATTTTTTGTATATAGCCGCAGGAAGGTGGATGTACCGCACAGGATAGTAGTGTTATACCTTGCTACGGTCTTGCCGATACTGACTGCATCAGTCGGATCGGGATAGCAGACCGTCGGTATCCCCTCAATCAGGGGCAGGAACGTGGTAATGGTCAGGCCAAAGGCATGGAACAGGGGCAGGGTTGCCGTCACCGCATCATCGGAGCCGATGTTCAATACATCCGATACCTGTTTCAGATTCGTCATAATGTTGCGATGGCTCAGCATGATGCCTTTGGGCACACCTTCGCTGCCGCTGGAAAACAGGATGACGGCAGGCGCATCCAGCACCGGGTTTGCGCTGTAAAGACGCTTGAGCAAGGCAGCGGGCAACACGCTCAGTAATATCAGGGTAAGCAGTTTTTTGACATGACTTATCTGCTCCCTGAGATCTTCCAGACAATATATCTTCTCCACCCCTGCAAGCGGGCCGGATAAATCCATCCCTTTTTGCTCCAGTTTTTTCAGGAAGCGGCTTGAGGTATAAACAGATTTGATAGAGGCCTTTTCAATAGCGGATTGCAGGGCTTCAGGATCAGCGGTGTAGTTCAGATGGACTGCCGTTTTGCCCGCCAACAGTGTCGCCATCGTGGCCATGATACCGGCACTGCTGGTCGGGAGTAACAGGCCGACGTTTTGTTCCCGGCTGTGTTGCTTGATCAATGAGGCAAAACAGACACAGGCCACCGCGAGTTTTTTGTAAGACCAGGTCTCGCCCATGCTGTCGGCCACTGCCGGTGCCCGCGGTGTGCGTTTCACGGTATCCAGAAATGCGTGGGGCAGGGCTTGCAGGCTGTCCGTGTAACGTTGCCATGAGCTGATGGAGAGATCGAATATGCGGCGTTTCAGTTCGTCAGCCCTGGTTTGCATCGGCAAGGTCTCACCGAAGGTCATGATAATGTTGTGTTTGGTATTGTCGCTGCGTATGGATTTCAGTTTGTCGCTGGAGCGCGAGAAGCGGGTGCCCCAGAGGCCGTGTATGTAGAATGGCAGGATGACGCCGCCGGCACCGGCGGCGTATTCATAACCGCTTTTGAATTCCGCTAGTTGTCCGGAGCGGCTGATGCCGCCCTCCGGGAACAGGCACACGACCTCACCGTTGTTGAGCAACCGGGTTACCTTTTCCAGCGCGCCCTTACCGGCCCCGGCAGAGATGGGCACGACACCGAATCTATCCAGAAACCAGCGCAGATACCATTTTTGATAAATGCTTTTCGCCATAACAAAACGGATCGGACGCGGTGAGGCCATCTGCACAATAGCCCAGTCAATCCAGCTGATGTGATTGCCCAACATCAATACACCGCCGGATTCAGGCATGTTTTTGAAACCGATGATCTCAAGGTGATAGCGTCGGCCGATGGCAAAGGTGACCAGCAGGCGCACCAGGGATTGGGGTAACTTGCAGAGTGTGTAGGTGGCACCGCCGATAGCCACCAGCGTCAGCAGGGTGAACAGATGTCGGCTTTGTTGCATTTCGGAAAGGGCGACGGTGATACCCAGAAAACCCAGCATCACGGTGTTTTGTATCAGGTTACTGCCCGCCAGTACCCGGCCCCGTGTCTGTTCACCGGCATGAAACTGTATCAGCGCATTCAACGGAATAATGAACATACCACCGAGCATGCCCAGCATCAGGATGTTGATACTGTGTGCAGGCACGCTGCCCAGTTTGGGCAAGATGAACAGACACAAGGCGACGCCGATGGAGCCGACCGGGATCAGGCCGGTTTCAATATGGTTCCTTGACAACTTGCCGGCGATCAATGAGCCCAGCATGATGCCGATACCGGCACAGGCCAGCATGCCCTGCACGACCTGCACGTCTGTCAGCCCCATCGATTCCTTGGCAAAGGCGGGGAAGGCCGCCAGCATCACCTGACCGATGGCCCAGAACAGGGACAAGCCGATGATAGACAGAAAGATGATCTCGTGCGACTTGACCGTTGCCAGATTATTCGCCAGATAGCGGCCGCTACCGTATTGTCGCCAGTCAAACTGCATACTGTTATCCGTCTCCTGGGTTTTGGGCAGGCGCAGGGTGAGTATCAATTCAATCACGGCACCGACAATCAGAAACCAGCCCAGCGGTGCAATCGCCAGCAACACTTCTTTTTCACTGCCGAAGCCGGCACCTTTCAGGTAAAGCTCAAACAGGATGGAAAAAACAAACGTACCGGCAAGGATGGCAATCATGGTAGTGGCCTGCACCGCGCCGTTGGCGGTGGCCAGTTTGTTTTTACCAACGATCTCCTTGATATAACCGTACTTGGCCGGGGAATAAAACGCACTTTGCACTGCCAGCAGAAATGTCATCGCAAATGCCGACCAGAACCAGCCCAGATAATAAAACACGGTAATCAGTATGGTAAGAATAACAGCGGCGACGGCACTGACCTGCATAAGCCGGTTCTTGGGATATTTGTCAGAAAGAAAACCGCACGGGGTGAACAGCAAAATAAACGGCAACAGGATCAGGGCGTTCACAATCGCCGTCAGAAAGACCTGATAGTCACCACTGTAGGTCTTGAAGATGGTGTTCTGAATAGTAATCTTGTGCCCCAAATCCACAAAGGCATTCAGGAACACCACGCTGATATAGGGTAAAAACCCCTTGATTTTGAGTAGTCCGCCCATTTCCAAAGTCTCGCTATGTGCCGCTCATATTATCTTATTCCCTCTGTGTCGTATAGATAAAAGGGTGCTTCCGGTGTTATTATCGGACAAAACCTCGTTTCGCCACAGGTGGGGAAATGGTGCGGCAGTCCAATCAATCAGCTCTTGACAGTCATTACGATGCCATCATTGTCGGCAGTGGATTCGGTGGTTCAGTGGTGGCCTCCCGCCTGACAGCAGCCGGGCTGTCTGTGCTAGTGCTGGAACGCGGGCCATGGCGGGACACCTTGCCTGTGCGCGAGGCAGGAATTGAGCAGTACAAACCATTGCCCCGGACAGGTGGTGTCTTGTCCGCCTTGCGTTCGTTACATCTGCCAATCGGGCCGAAGCGCGGCGTTCGCCTGAATAAATACGGTTATCTGGATATGTGGATAGGCAAAGGCATAAAAACACCTTGTACTTCCAATGTGGGTGGTGGCAGTCATATCTGGGCCGCCATGATGGAACGTCCGGTAGCCGGTTTTTGGAATAATCGTGCCAGCGGTCTGGATGATCAGTTGATGCAGCCGCACTACCGGAAGGTTGAGCAGGAACTGAAAGGACTACAGCCTCCCGATCCTGCAAAAGTCCCTAATCACACCGACCATGCCTGGCGGGACGAAAGCTATTTCACACCGCTACAAGAGGGTGAGCAACCTCCCATGGGTATTTTGTATCCTGAACAGTCAGGCAGTCAACAAGCGATTAAAGATGAAAACGGCATTGTCAGATTACCAATGGACTTCACCACAGATCATGGCATATTTGGTAGCCCTGACGGGTCAAAATCAACTTTGGATGCCCTTTATCTGCTTCCGGCGATCAAGCAAGGGCTGGTCGTGAAAGATATGCATGAGGTTCTGTCGTTTTCCCAAAGCCCGTCGGGCGGTTATAAGATAGATGTGGACGATCTGCGTCATGGTCAGCGCCACACACTTTCCACACCTGTTCTTGTTTTGTGTGCCGGCACGATGAACACCAATTTCCTTATGCTGAAGGCACGGGATGAATCCGCACTGGCCTCACTCGCCGCCTTGGGCAAGGGCTTTGGTGCCAACGGTGATTTGATTTCCCATTGGCCGGTACCGGATAACTCTTCCCGTGACAGTGCCCTTGGGCCGCCCGTACATGGACGTGTGAAAATCAGGGGTCATGAAGAGAGTGCCTATGTCATTCTGGCGGGGGGTGAAACGCCGCCGGTTCCGGGCTTTTTGCGACAAACAGCACGCAGGAAAGCAGGCAGTAGTTATGATGTGATTGCGATGTCCCAGGATGCGGCAGATGGGGAGATTACGATGGAAAAAGGTCGCATGAGCTTCAGCTTTGACCTGCAAGGGTCTCCCAGTTACAGTGCGTCAATGCAGGCACTTGACAGCTTGTCTGAGCAATCCGGACGGACTGCGACATTTGATCGCAAAGGCGTGACAACGGCTCATCCCATGGGAGGTTGCCGCATTGCCGACAATGCTGATGAAGGTGTTGTCAATGCCGGGGGTATGGTGTATGGGTATCCGGGGTTGTTTATCGCCGATGCCTCTGTTTTCCCGCAACCTGTTGGAGTTCCTCCTTCGCTCAGTATCGCGGCCTGGGCTTCACATGTTGCCGAAAAGATCATTAATCAAACCAACACGACATAACAGGAGACCAACGATATGTATACCGTACTTGTCAAATATGTATTACCCAAACCAACACCACGCGCAACCATGGTAGATAATTTTAAGGCAGCTGAAGAGCGGTTCCGTTCTGTTCCCGACTTGCTTCGTAAATACTTCGCTTACGATGAAGCGGAACACACCGGCCATTCGGTGTATTTATGGAAAAGCGAAAAAGCGGCCAGAGATTTTTTCAACGATGAATTTATTGCTCTATTCAAGGAAAAATTTGGTACTACGCCGGAACTTTTTTATGTGGATACCCTGATGGTCGTTGACAATGAGGCGGGGCATACCACGCTTAATGGGTAGTGTGTCAGATTGCCTTACTTTTCAATTGCCGTTTCAGATAAGCCGCCTGACGCAGGGCCAGCATTACGATAGTGAGTGTCGGGTTGCTGGTGCCACTGGAAGGGAACTGACTGCCGTCTGATATAAACAGGTTGGGCACATCAAATGTCCTGCCCCATTTATCACACACTCCGTCGTCAATGTTATTGGCGATGCGGCAGGTTCCCATGTTGTGGGTAGCCGGCGGGGGCGGCCCTGTCATGACTGTCTCGGCACCGAGCGACTCATATAACTCTGTGGCTTTTTGGTTGGCAAAATCGCGCATCGCAGTGGAGTTGGGGTGTTCAACATAATGCACGACAGGGACAGGCATTCCGTATTGATCTTTTTCTGTTGGATGCATGGTGACGCGATTACTTTCCTGAGAAGGATCTTCGCCATTCACCAGCATGGCGGCAAACTGATCATATTTACCAAGTTTGTCCGCATAATCTTTACCCCATGCACCCGGGCTACCGATATGGACCAGTGCCGTGGGGTCAAAGGCCACCAGTTCATATTTGAACCCGCCCCGGTAAGCGCGTTTTTCGTTGTTTTTGACAAAGTCCCTGATGGTACCGGTATTTTGAGCCCCCCGATAAAAATGGACTTTCTTCGGCATGATCGCATTGATTACTGAAAAGACATGCTTGGTGTAATGCAGCCCTACATGACCTGATTTATTTGCCAGCCCGTTGGGGAATCGTGATGTCTCGGAGTTAAATAATATACGAGGTGTATCAATAGAGTTGGCCGCAAGGCAAACCAGTCTGGCCTTTTGCCTTTGCAGTGTGCCATGCTTGTCAACATACACGACCGCGCTTGCCTGTCCCTTGTCATCATGTTCTATACGCAGGACAAAAGATTGCGGGCGTAATTCAAAATGATCGGTCTGTTGCGCCTGTACAAGAGGCGTGTTGGCCGCCGTCCATTTGGCGTTGATGGCGCAACCGCTTACACAAAAACCCAGTTGTCGGCAAGCAGGGCGGCCTCCCTGTGCTACTGAATTGATAGCCATTTCCCCCATCTCCACATCTTGAATGCCTATGTTTTTGGCACCGGCTTGCATCACCTTGAAGTTGTTATTAGGCGGTAGCTTTGGCCAGCCGTGGGTTCCGGAAACGCCCATCTTTTTTTCCGCCATGCTGTAATAGTATTCGGCTTCACTGTAGGGAAAAGGCCAGTCCATGACGGAACAATTATCAAGACCTGAAAAATACCGGCTGGGGGTGAATTGCTCTTGCGGGATACGCGGCGTTGAAGCAGTCCAGTGCAGGGTTGTGCCGCCGACATTTTTACCGGTCCAGACTGGAAATTCCGGATTCAAATCACCCGAGCCCATGCGTTTATCAAACCAGGTCAGTTTGCCGAACATCTTGCTGGCATCCGTCACAATGCTATCTACGGGTGATCCCGCTTCCAGACATACGACATCAATACCGGCCGCCGTGAGTTCACTTGAGATGGTAGCACCGCCGGCACCCGAGCCAATTACCACTACGACACGGTCATCATTCTTTGCAAAGATTTTTGCCATGATCTTTACAGCCAGTCAATGTCATCAAAGCCATTGTCCAGATATCCGCCAAACTCCATGGATGATCCTTCATAACCTATATGTTCCCATACGGCAACGTGGGTAAATATCTGGTTGACAGCCATGCGATAAATCCATTGAAAAAATTCTCCCTGCTCTATATTTTGCATTGCAGAGATCTGCTCTTCTTCATCAAGTTCCAGCCATGAGTTGTCCTGAGCCTTGTCCAGAGATGCAACACCCACAGTCAGCATGGTATTGATGGCCTCATCTTCTTTTGCCACCATGGAAATGGCGGAGACTGCAAGGCGGTAGGGATCTTCCCCGACTTCATCAAACGGAAACAAGCGATAGCAAAATTGTTGCAGGGTCGCTGCCTGATGATCGTTCAGGACATCTTTGTCTATATCCGTAGCAAAGGTAAGCCGAAAACCAATGCCGGCATAGGTTGCAGAAGCAACGAGGGGCAGCTTGAGGGCTGTTTCCAGGAACTTTCTTCTGTCGTATTGCGATGCCATTCAGGGTACAAGCCGGAAATTCACAATGAATAATTCAATCTACTCTTAAGAGGTTCCCTGCATCACCTTTTCTTCGTACTCCTCTTCGGTGATTGTGCCGCCTTCCTGTTCAGCCCGACCTTGATCTTTCGGCGGCAGACTGTCTTGCACTTTATCAATGCGTTTCCAGGCCGGGAAGGGTTGCTCACCTTTCTCATCAGGAACATATTTGGATGTTTCCACACGCTCGTGCTTATGGATGTAACGGCCGCAATTATAAAATGCCTTGGTTACTTCCACTTGCACCACCATGATAGCCCCCGGGAAGCGAGCCACAAGATCAGGATCGGTACTAATGCTTGCATTGCCCTGAATGCGAACACGGTGGGGTGTTACCATATCAATGAATAACAGACCTACTTTATTGGTCTCGGAAATGTTGCCCAAGGAGTAAAACATACCATTTCCGTCATAACTCGGGAATACAAGATGTTTTGGGTTTTCCACATGTACCATGCCGACAGGGCCTCCTTTATAGGATACTGTTGGTTCTCCGTCTCCATTCACGGTGGAAAGAAAAAAGAAGTCACGACTGGCAATGAAACCGATTTGTGCTTCCTGAATTTCGTCTGTAACTATAGTCTTTACTACGGTGTCAGCGAGTTTCAGGCTTTCATTTTCTTTTTGTAACTTGCGTTGTGATTCGGTATAAAAATCGTCTGGATTTGGCATTTTGATTCTCCTGGGTACTGGTTACGATGGTAGGGTTAAAGTGATAACAGATTATTCCGGTCGGACATGCTACGGCATTGTTTGGGTGACATCCCAAACTTTTCCTTGAATTTTCGACTGAAATGCGCGGCATTATTGAAGCCGTAGTCAAACGCCAGTTGCTTCACATTATAGTCAGCCAGTGCATCATCCATCAGGGCTTCCTTGCATAAATCCAACCGTCTGTTCAAAATATAACGTGTTATTGTTGTACCTATTGAGGCAAACAACATACGTTGGTAGCGCTCACTGATATGATGATGCGAGGCGATTAGCATTGGAGTAAGTTGCGGATTTCGCAGGTTTATTTCAATATATTGCTGAAGACGTTGTAGCATTGCTGTTCTGGCAATCGTCTGACCATTCACTTCTTTAAGAGATGACATTGACCCCATAGAAAGTGCCACTAATTCAATTACATGTTCTGTTACCACTCTTGCGTCCTGCGGAGATAATGTGTCAAGACGGGATGCGACAGATTGGATAAATTGTGAGGTTAATGCCCCAACACCTGTTTGCGCGGATATACAGTGAGCAGTGATGGTTTCCGGCTTGACGAAGCGTTCTGCCAGTGAATCGTAAGGTATCTGCAGGACGATCTGTCGGAAAGGCTTGGCAAAATGTAATTCATAGGGGCGGGTGCTGTCATACAATGCGAAATCTCCGGGTTGCAGTTTGGCGATACGTCCATCCTGATTTACCACTCCAATATCTTCCAGTTGCAGACTTAACAGAAATTCGCTTTCCGTAGAGTTAGCGATTTGTTTTTTTGAACGCATGACATGATGCGGGTCTGCAGCAACTTCAGATATCTGCATCTCCGCAATTTCAGAACCATGGATATTGCCGCTGAACCCCTTGGCTTGTGTCCTGCTACACTTCAACTGAATGAATTCATCGCAAACAACATCATTCCAGAAGTCAAATTGCTCTTTGGTCCTGATATCATCTGTGGAATAGGCGTGCCCCTTGGAAATGAGGAATTTCCCCTTGTTTTTATCAGCCGCTAGCATTTTTTTACCTCCCCAGCCATAATTGCCTGATTATAGCACTATGTAGCCATTTTCAGGGTGATTTAATGCTGAACACATACCGTGCATTGTTATCCGGGGCTCAGGGCACCGCAGATTCCACCTCGGCTTCTGTCCCTGTGTCGTCCCCTGACACAGATTGCGGGGGTGGGTTTGAGTACAATTCCACCGGCGTTACCGGGGATGTATTCAGGAGCAGGCGCGTGACATCCGGACGGGAATAATGGCCTGTCGGGTCTGCAAATGACTTTGCAATTGTAATGGCACTGAAATCAAGTTCGGCATACAGCAACCCTTCGGCTTTCTCATCCAACGGCTCACACATGGCGGCCCCGTCAGGCCCGAAAATCATTGCGTGTCCGCCACCGGCGGGAAGCAAATCCTTCTTCCCGGATGTATCGGCTATCAGTTCCACTATTTCGTCTGAAATCACGCCACAGGGCGCAATAAAAAAGGATTGTCCTTCTGCCGCATATACTGAAGAAACGGCCATGTTCATTTCCGGCCCGAGGCTATAGGCTTTGCCTTTATACAAACTGAATGAAGGCCACGCACCAACGTGAATTTGTTCATTTTGAGAATACAAGGCATATTTGCTTAAAGGTTGCAGATGTTCCCAGCAACACAATCCTCCAACACGGCCAACACTGGTGTCATAGACATTCAGATTGTGACCGTAACCATCACCAAATATTGTACGTTCAACATGTGTGGGTTTGAGCTTTTGTCTGACATCTATAAGTGAGCCGTCCGATTCAATAAAAAACTGTGATAAATACAGGGAACCACCGATGCGCTCACTGGCCCCCATAACTACCATGATGTTGTTTTCTTTGGCGGTATTGCATAGTTTCTGTAGCTGCGGGCTATCTGCAGATAAACTGTTTTCGTGGTATTGACGCACCAGATCCAGACTTTCGGCCGGGCAATTAATCCATATCCAAAAAGGATAACCGGGGATCCATGTCTCGGGGAAACCAATCAGTCTGGCTCCGTTACGCGCGGCTTCTTCTATCAAGGCAATAGCCTTATCCACCGCTCCGTCTAAATCCAGAAACACGGGCGCCGCCTGTACTGCGGCAACTTTAATGTTTGCACCCATCACATATCACTCCTCTGAATATATTTGTTATAACAGATACAGACTACTCGCTGAATAGCCTGAAAGTCAAATACCACTCGCGAGGACGTGAATAAGTGCCGTCAATTGCTCCCGACCCGGGCTGTCTGAAACCGGAGACAATATAACGTTTATCCGTTAAGTTGGTGCCGCCCAGAGCCACTTCCCAGCGGTCTGATGGCGGGCGATAGCTGACTGATGCACTGAACAGGCTGACAGCATCACTGAACAACTCAGGTGTGTTTTCCGCATCATTGGCCTGTCTGCTACGGTAGGAATAATCCACACGCCACCTCAACGAGCTACCGTTTTTAAAAGGGGTAAGGTAATTACCGGCAAGGGTTAAGGATTTATTCGGTGTATTGTTAAACTTAAAATCTGTTTTTATGACTGAAACCGCGTCCAATTCAGTGTATTCCGCATCAATGAACCCAACTGCTCCGGTGATCGCCAGTTTCTCTGTGGCCAACCATTCAAAGTCAGCTTCAATGCCTTTGATCTCGGACTGACCGGCGTTTTCAAAGAATGGGGACAGGCCCCGCTGTACCGTGACCTGCAAATCCTGATAGTCTGTCAAAAAGGCTGAGACATTGATACGCGCGGTTCTGTCAAACAACTCGGTCTTGATGCCGACCTCATAAGTCGTTGCTGTTTCTTCCTCAAATTCCGGTGCTGCCACGATTGGCACGGTTGCACGGGTTGTCCAGCCACCGCTCTTGAAGCCCTTGGACCAGGAGAAAAAGGTGAAGATATCTTCGTTAAAGCGATATTCAATACCAAGCTTGGGCGAGACATTGTTAAATTTACGGTTATTCTCTCCCGGAGGAAAGTAAATCTGCGTGTCAGTAGGTACTGGATGCGCGAAGTCTGGGAAACCGGTAAGGGCAGCAAACCTGTTCAGGTCACGTTGCATACCGGTAAAGGTCTTGTCCTCGTGAGTATAACGCAATCCGGCGGTGAAACTGATGTGATCGGTGAACTGGTAGTTCAGATGACCAAACACGGCGAAGGCATCGTTATCCAGAACATTGGGACCAAATATCTGTAGCAAACCGCCACCAAAGATGGGGTAGTCAATGAGGTCACCTTCTTCGTGGAAGTAATACAGGCCGAATACCCAGTTCAGTCTGCTGTCAAAAGACAGGCCATTGAGTTGAATTTCCTGTGATATCTGCTTTTGCTCCTGATAGAACGAGGTGTCGTTAATTACGATTGGCGAGCCATCCTGATCCTGACCAAACGCGCTTTTTTGTTTACGGTAGGCCGTGATCGATTTCAAGTTCAGGTTGTCAGAGATAGCCCAGTTAATAGTGCTGGAAATCCCCCAGGCCTCTAATTTGGAGAAATTGGCCGAGTTACTGTAAGAGGCATCTATATCACCAGTCAGGAAATGATCGCCATAGGTCAGGTGGTCATTGCCATCAATGTTGTCCGTATTGACACCGGACAACGAGGAACCGTCACCCAACCCCTCAATGTCAGCATCACAAGCCAATTCAAAAGCAGGTACGGGCGGGGGGCCGGGAGTGGGCGTGGGAAATCCTTCCCCCGGCCTGCTTTTATTGACACAGGTGTTGTAAAGCCAACCAAACGTACCATTGGCCGGGCTATCCGGGAAGGTATCTACCAATGTATTGGGTGCCGCCTGTTCATCCACCCGGGTGTAGTCAGCGGAAATCAGCACCTCAACATCACTGCTGGTATGCCACAACAGTTTGCCGCGTATCGTATCGGTATTTTCGTTGCCCTGTTCCGTGTAATATTCTTCTTCACCGCTCCCGACAAAACGGCCCACATTACTTCGGTACTGCTGAGCATCAGGGTAAGCAAGACGTTTATGGTAGCCCTCACGGTTTTTGGATGAAAACGAGATCTGTGAATACAGTACATCGTCTATCAGGGGGACATCTGCGGAACCACGGATATCAACACGGTCATAACGGCCTGTGGTGACTTCTGCCGTATAACCAAACTCCTCGGCCGGGCGGCGGGTGACGATATTCAGTGCGCCGCCAATGGTATTACGGCCAAACAATGTGCCCTGCGGGCCTTTCAGTACCTCTATATTTTCCAGGTCCAGCAAGTCAACCACGGAACCGGTGGAACGCGCAAAATACACACCGTCAATATACACACCAACACCGGGTTCCAGATTGAAGGCAAAATCCTGTTGGCCTATGCCGCGGACATAAGCACCCAATATCTGGGTGGAACCACTAAAGGCCGAGGTATAGTCCAGTTCCACATTAGGTGTGAAGTTGGCGATATCGGTCAGTTTTGACAGGCCGCGATCAGCCAGTGCTTGTGCACTGAAAGCCTGTACGGTGATCGGTACATCCTGCAGGTTCTGGGTGCGTTTTTGTGCAGTTACCACAATCTCTTCAAGCTGGGTTTGTGCAAAGCTGTTCGGTGAGATTGTAATGCTACTGATAAACAGCACTATGTTGAATAGGATAAATTTTGAATGAAAAGTCATTGAACTCTCCTCCTGTACCCCTAGTGGATTTTTAACCGGTTTAGTAACTAATGCGTTATAAGAGTATTTGACTGTGAAGGATTGTCTATTACGGAAGTATTAGTTGACTAAAACGGAAGTTACGGCTTGCTGACACCAATATAGTATAGGTGCAGTCATCTTTACTCGTCCAGAACCCCAAATATCTGGTGATATATTGCTGCACTGATATGCACAGCAAACAGGGGATAGATTGCAACGGATAGCACATAGTGAAGGGTCTTGCTTATCTCGTAAGCGGCCTCCTGTTTTTGCATTAGCGGCGGTAGTTCAAAAAAACCGAAAAAGGGGATGCCGGAACCGGCACAGATCAGGTTTGCCATACCAATCAGGCTCTGCGTAATTACCACTCCATAGATGCTCAGGTGAAGCGACCTTGCTGCGGATTTTTGCCAGGCCCTGATATTGTAGGAGCGCACCGGGTTCTCGTTGCTTATACGCCAGTACACCCGCATGAACATGACGAGCAGAAAAATCAGGCCCCACGAAGCATGCCGTTTGATCAACTCGGCTTTTTCCGGGCTCATGTCCATATCTTCAAACTTACCGGCCGTGACAATGAGGGTGACCAGCAGAGCAACACCACTCCAGTGCAATACACGACCGCCGAGACCGTATTGGCTATATGTATTCCTGAAATGTAATGACATTAAAAGTATGCGACAGGCTGCCGATGATAAACAGGGCAGCCTGTCGGCTTTGGATATGGCAAAAAATCTTTTATAGCAGGGTTGATCGAGCTAACTTGATGGCGGCCATGCCGTAGCCAAAGGTGGTTAGCGTAATAGATACAAAGATGAACAACTCCATGCCCGGGAAAAACAGAGGGAAGGATTGCAGCAGGAAAACCAACGGATTGGTGATGGAACCGATGGCCATGGGCCAGAGTATCCAGATTGCAAGCGGTACTTTGGCCGCATAAATTCCCAGCAACAGCATGGTCATCATCAGGTAATCCAGATGTGAGGAAAGTAATTTGTCCGGGTATTGGAAAAACTCCAGTGCCGCAGGCAGTTTCAAGGCGTGTGTGCCTACCAGACACCAGGCCAGCACCAGTGCTATCAGTAAGCTGAGGCAGGCAACCCGCAACAGGATTACATTTCCAGCATGTCTATTGTCTTCATACATTGCAATATCCCCCTTTAAGATTGTTTCAGTTAGTAAAATCGCGGTAAGCATACCGACTAATCTGCCGGCAGGTTTGTCAAGTTAGCACCGGGGAACAGGAAATTCAATTGCATACTGCTTCTCCGGCTACCCGATTTTCATATCATATTGTCTGTTGCGGAAGTATTGATTGACTGGAACGGAAGTGGCCGGGTTTGATTCTTTCCATGTAGTGGGGTGGGGTAAAACCCTAGCCGGTGCCGCCGACGGTAATGTCGTCAAGACGGATGGTGGGTTGGCCTACGCCTACCGGCACGGACTGGCCGTCTTTGCCGCAGGTGCCTATGCCCGGGTCCAATGCCATATCGTTGCCTACCATGCTGACGCGGGTCAGCACATCGGGGCCGTTGCCGATGATGGTTGCGCCCTTGATCGGGCTGCTGAGTTGGCCGTTTTCAATCAGCCAGGCCTGGGATGCGCTGAAGACAAATTTGCCGTTGGTAATATCCACCTGACCGCCGCCGAACTGGGTCGCGTAAATGCCTTTGCTGACTGAACCGATGATCTCTTCCGGTGTCTTGTCTCCGCCCAGCATGTAGGTGTTGGTCATGCGCGGCATCGGCAGGTGGGCGTAAGATTCGCGGCGGCCGTTTCCGGTCGGCGGCATGTTCATCAGTCGGGCGTTCAGTTTGTCTTGCATATAGTTGCACAGGATACCGTTTTCTATCAGGGTCGTGGATTTGGTGACCGTGCCTTCATCGTCAATGCTGAGTGAGCCGCGCCGGTCCGGTATGGTGCCGTCATCTACTACTGTCACGCTTTCGGTTGCCACCCGCTCACCGATGCGATTGCTGAATGCCGAGCTGCCTTTGCGGTTGTAGTCGCCTTCCAGACCGTGACCGATGGCCTCGTGCAACAAGATGCCCGGCCAGCCCGGGCCCAGCACTACGGTCATCGTGCCTGCCGGTGCCGGTTTGGCCTGCAAGTTGGTCAGGGCCTGGGTGACTGCCTCATCAATGTAGTCGCTGATCAGTGCGGGGTTTTGAAAATAGTCATAAGTAAAACGGCCGCCCCCGCCTGCGCTGCCTTTTTCAATGCGGCCGTTTTCTTCTGCCAGGATATTGACATTGAGTCGGATCAGGGGCCGGGTATCGGCGGCCAGAGTGCCGTCGCTACCGGCGATCAGGATGGTGGTAAAAGAGCCGCCCAGACTGGCGATGACTTGTTTGACCCGAGGGTCTTTTGCCCGTGCCTCGCGATCAATCTGTTTCAGTATGGCCGTCTTTGCCTCTGCGGCAACGCAATCCAGCGGGTTGGTTGCGGTGTATAAAGGCACGATGTTTTGTGCCTGCCATACCTGCATGCGCTGTGCATTGCCGCTCCGGGCGATGGCGCGTGCGGCGGTGGCGGCACCGCTCAGGGCCGGCAGGATGATCTCGTCCGAGTAGGCAAAACCGGTTTTATCTTCGCTGATGGCCCTGACACCGACACCCTGATCAATGCTGTGTGAGCCTTCACGGATAATGCCTTCTTCCAGTACCCATGATTCCGCGCGCGAGAACTCAAAATACAGATCGGCATGGTCTATATTCCGTGTCATGATCTGATCCAGCGTCTTCAGCAGGTGACCATCATCAATGCCTGCCGGTTGCAGTAATTGTTGTTGTGCCAGTTTCAGGGCGGTTGTCATTATCAGTTGACTCCTATGGTTCTGTGATTCAAGGTCGGAAAGGATTGGCGCAGTTCAGCCACTTGCTTCAGATCAATATCGGCAATGGCCACGCCGGGTTCATCTTCAACGCAGGCCAGTACATCACCCCAGGGATGGACGATCATGCTGTGCCCCCAGGTGCGTCTGGTCTCGGTGTTGTTACCTGTCTGGTTAGCGGCGATCACAAAACACAGATTCTCCACCGCCCGTGCCTGTAACAACATCTGCCAGTGACGTTTGCCGGTGGCGTAAGTAAAAGCAGACGGGACGGTAAAAATCTCGGCACCCTGATCCACCAGTTTCCGATACAGTTCCGGGAAACGCAGATCATAACAAACCGTCATACCAAACTGTCCCAGCGGCGTATCGGCCACCACCAGATCTTTCCCCGGTGCGATACTGTTTGACTCGTTATAGGATTCATCAGCATCAACGGCGACATCAAACAGATGGATCTTGTCATAACTGTGACTCAACTTGCCTTCCGGGGTATAAAGCAGGCAACTGTTATAAATGCGTTCGCTGTCACCGCAATCAATCGGGACAGTGCCACCCATAAGCCAGATACCGTGCTCCCCGGCCTGTTGTGCCAGAAAGTCCTGCAGCGGGCCGCCGCCCGGTTTTTCCATCACCTTTACCTTGGCCTTGTCGTCATCACTGAGCAACGGGAAAAACTCCGGCAGCAGGGCAAATTCAGCACCGCCGTTGGCCGCTTCACGAATCAGTCCCGCCGCCTGTTGCAGATTGGCCTGCAAGTCAGCACCGGAATTCATCTGGATGGCGGCTACCCGTGTCATTTTTCCAGTATATCAGGGTCAGCCCGGTTTTGGCCTGATTCAGCCTGCCGATTGTTGTATAATCACGGCCCTGTCATCCATATCAACACCTGCTATGCAACACGAATTTCCTCGAATAAGCCGTCTGCCGCCCTATGTCTTCAATATCGTCAATGAGTTGAAGATGCAGGAGCGGCGTCGCGGCGAAGACATTATTGACTTCGGTATGGGCAATCCGGATCAGCCCACCCCGCAGCATATTGTGGACAAGTTGCTGGAAGTCGCGCAGCGGCCGGATACCCATCGTTATTCCACCTCCAGAGGGATCCCGCGTCTGCGCCGGGCGATCTGTCGCTGGTATGCGGAGCGTTATGATGTTGAGCTGGATGCCGAGACCGAGGCGATTGTGACCCTCGGTTCCAAGGAAGGGTTGGCGCATCTGGCTATGGCCATTATTGACAGGGGCGATTCGGTGCTGGTGCCGGATCCGTCTTACCCCATTCATCCGTTCGGTTTTGTGATCGCCGGTGCCGATGTGCGACATGTGCCGATAGGCCCCGATATTGATTTCTTTGCCGAGCTGGAGCGGGCCATCCGCAATACCTGGCCCAAGCCCAAGTTGTTGTTGCTGAATTTTCCGAGCAATCCCACCACCCAATGTGTGGAGATGGATTTTTTCACGCGGGCGGTGGCGTTTGCCAAAGAGCATCAGATCTGGCTGGTGCAGGACCTCGCCTATGCGGATATTGTGTTTGACGGTTACAAGGCGCCTTCCATTCTGCAGGTACCCGGGGCGAAAGAGGTGGCGGTGGAGTTTTTCTCACTGTCCAAGAGTTATAACATGCCGGGCTGGCGGGTTGGTTTTATGGTGGGGTGTTCTGCCTTGGTGCAGGCCCTGGCGCGGCTCAAATCCTATCTTGATTACGGGTTATTTACGCCGATTCAGGTCGCTGCGATCAAGGCGCTGGAAGGCGATCAGCAGTGCGTAAAAGACATTGCCGCGATGTATCAGGGTCGGCGTGATGTGTTGTGTGAGGGCCTGAACAGTATCGGCTGGCCGGTAGGGAAGCCGAGGGCGACGATGTTTGTCTGGGCGCCGATACCGGTACAATACAAAGGCATGGGCTCGCTGGAGTTCGCCAAAAAACTGTTACTGGATGCCAAGGTGGCGGTGGCGCCCGGCATAGGTTTCGGGGAATACGGTGATGGGTTTGTGCGCTTCGGGTTAATAGAGAACGAGCATCGCATTCGGCAGGCCGTCAGGGGGATACGTAGTATGTTCAAGCAAGACAACATTTTACACAAGGCGGTATAAATGAAACCTGTCAAGATTGGTTTATTGGGATTGGGCACCGTGGGTGGCGGTACGGTAACGGTGCTGACCCGTAACGCCGAGGAAATCCGGCGGCGTGCTGGCAGGGAGATCATTGTCAGCCACGCTGCGGCCAAAGACTATAACGCGGATGCGATAGAGGGGCTCAAGCAGATAGACAAGATCTCCGATGATGCCTTTGCGGTGGTGAATGATCCCGAGGTGGATATTGTTGTTGAGTTGATCGGCGGTTACGAACCGGCACGGGAACTGGTGTTGCAGGCGTTGGCGAATAAAAAACATCTGGTTACTGCCAACAAGGCGTTGATCGCCCTGCATGGCAACGAGATCTTTGCCGCCGCACAACAGCACGGGGTGACGGTGGCCTTTGAGGCCGCGGTTGCCGGTGGTGTCCCGGTCATCAAGGCGATTCGTGAGGGGTTGGCGGCGAACCATATCAGCGGGGTGGCCGGTATTATCAACGGCACCGGCAATTTTATCCTCAGCGAGATGCGGAACGAGGGCAGGGACTTTGCCGAGGTGCTGAAGGAGGCACAGGCACTGGGCTATGCCGAGGCGGACCCGGGCTTTGATATAGAAGGCACAGACGCCGCGCACAAGCTGACGATTATGGCGTCTATTGCCTTTGGCATTCCGTTGCAGTTTGACAAGACTTACACCGAGGGTATCACCGCCATTGAGCAACAAGATGTGGCCTATGCCGGTGAGCTGGGTTATCGCATCAAACATCTGGGTATTACCCGCCGCACCGTCAAGGGTATTGAGTTACGCGTGCATCCCACTTTGATTCCTGAACGCCGCCTGCTCGCCAATGTGGATGGTGTGATGAATGCGGTGCTGGTGCATGGTGATGCCGTAGGGCCGACGCTATATTACGGTGCCGGTGCCGGTTCGCTGCCTACCGCCTCGGCAGTGGTGGCGGATATAGTAGATGTCGTGCGCGCCCTGACCACTGATCCGGAAAATCGTGTGCCGCATCTGGCGTTTCAGCCTCAGGCCATGTCTGACACGCCGGTGCTGGAGATGGACGACATAGAAACCGCCTTTTATCTGCGCTTGCAGGCCACCGATCAACCCGGGGTGCTGGCGGATGTGAGCAAGATACTGGGGAGTCATCACATCAGTATAGAGGCGATCATCCAGAAACAAGCGACGGAGGGTGCCACCCATGTTCCCGTTATCCTGTTGACCCAACGGGTATTGGAAAAGAATATGAACAAGGCCATCAAGCAGATTGCGTCACTGGATTCGATCCAGGGTAAGGTGCATCGGATACGGATGGAATCACTGGCCTGGTGAAGACAACGCTGCCCTGATGCTAATGCGGATATGAAACACTATACCGGACTGATAGAACGTTACCGGCAACGCTTGCCGGTGGAAGAGGCAGCCCGTGTCATCTCGCTGGGAGAAGGGAATACACCGCTAATCCGTCTGGCCAATATCCCCAAGTCGCTGGGCAAGGAGGTTGAGATCTATGCAAAGTATGAGGGGCTGAACCCGACCGGATCATTCAAGGATCGCGGCATGACCATGGCCGTGACGCAGGCGGTCGCTGACGGTTCGCAGGCGATCATCTGTGCCTCCACCGGCAACACCTCCGCTTCTGCCGCAGCGTATGCGGCCCGCGCCGGTATCCGTTCCTTTGTACTAATCCCGGATGGCAAGATAGCCCTCGGCAAACTGGCGCAGGCGATGATGCACGGTGCGACGATATTACAGATCAGCGGCAATTTTGATGATGGCATGCGGCTGGTAAAACAGGTGGCTGAGGAGGCACCGCTGACCATTGTCAATTCCATTAACCCGTATCGTTTGCAGGGGCAAAAGACGGCGGCCTTCGAGATCGTTGATGAGTTGGGGACGGCACCGGATTATCACTGCTTGCCGGTCGGTAATGCAGGCAACATCGCCGCCTACTGGACCGGTTATTCGGAGTATGCCGGTCACGGCACCGCCGCCTGTGCCTTTTGCACCGACAAGTGCGCCTATGAATTCCCCGCCGTGGTGGGGACGCGCCCGCTTATGCTCGGTTATCAGGCCGCCGGTGCGGCACCTTTCCTGCGCGGCGGCCCGGTGGCGGAGCCGGAGACCGTCGCCACGGCTATTCGCATCGGCAATCCGCAATCCTGGGATCTGGCCTGGGCCGCAAGCAAGGAATCCGGCGGCTGGTTTGATGAGTTTTCCGATACCGATATTCTGGCGGCGCAAAAATTGCTGGCCGGGGAGGAGGGCATATTTTGCGAACCGGCCTCGGCGGTTTCCGTGGCCGGGGCAATGCGTGACATTCAATCAGGCAAGATCGCCGAAGGCTCAACAATCGTTTGCACCTTGACCGGACATGGTTTGAAAGACCCGGACACGGCCATCGCCCAAAGCAGGGAGCCCTTGATCAAGGTGGCAAGCAAACTGGATAAAGTCAGACAGGCCATAATGGAGCAGTTGTAAGGACCCGGGTTCGGGTGGCCTATGTCTGGAAATACCGAACGCATGACGAAGCTTAGCCTGTTCATCCCCGGGCTGTTCGGCCCCGATGCCGCGTTTGTCAGCGATTATGTCCCCGAGTTGCCCGCACTGAGCACCTTGTTGTGCAGAGGGCGCGGTGTGGCATCGGGGGTGGAATCGGAATCGGTTTATAGAACCTTGTATCGTCTGTTGGGGTTTCCGCTACCGACCGATGCGGATATTCCCGTTGGCGCAGTCAGTCGGCGGCTGGATGTGCAGGAAGACAGCACGGCCGTCTGGGTGCGGGCTGATCCGGTGCATATACAGGCGGATCGTGACGGGGCGATCATGTTTGATGCCGATCGGTTTCAGTTGGACCGGCGTGATGCACTGGCACTGGCCGGTGAGTTGCGGGAGAGTTTCAGCTTGCTGGGTTGGGAACTGGAGGTGCCAATGCCGGGGCGCTGGTATCTGCGATTACCGGCAACGGCGGCTGTGCAAACCGTGGAGCCTGATCGGGTATCGGACAATGATATGTTGCAGTATCTACCGACCGGCCCGGTTGCCGGGGACTGGCATCGCTTGATCAATGAGGTGCAAATGCTGTTGCACAACAGCGAGGTGAACCGGTTGCGCGAGCAACGGGGTGAGTTGCCTGTCAATAGCCTGTGGCTGTGGGGCGGCGGGGTGCAACCGCAACCCGTCACATCGCAATGGGATACGATTTACAGTTCTGATGTATTTGTTACCAGTCTGGCGGATTTATCTGCAACGGCCTGTCATGCCTTGCCTGATTCCGTTGAGGGTATGACAGCAGAGCAGTTTGATGGCACTGTGCTGGTTTATCTGGATGCCTTGCAAGACAAGGTGCAATACCGGGATTTGCAGGGCTGGCACGACACGCTGTTGCAATACGAACAAAACTGGTTTGCACCGCTGCTTAAGTGTCTGCGGAAAAAACAGATCAGCGAATTGAGCCTGCATTGCGGCCCGGTAATCTACACCGTCAACAGGATGCAACTGAGATTTTTCTGGCGTCGCCGCCGTCCCTTTGCCCGTTATGTTGAACAAGCGATGGCATGACACAGATTAGGCAGCGCAACGTCAAACAGGATCATACCCTGCCGGATGATCTGCATCCGGTATTGCAACGCATACTCGCCGCGCGTGATGTTACCTGCGCCGCAGACATGGATTATTCTCTGGAAAAATTACTCTCATACAAAACGCTGAAAGATATTGCCGCCGCCGTTGCGCTGTTGCAGCAGGCGATACAGGGAAACAAATCAATCCTGATCGTTGCCGATTACGATGCCGATGGCGCCACCGCCTGCGCCTTGGCCATCAGAGGGCTGAGCGCAATGGGTGCTGCTAATGTCAGCTATCTGGTGCCGGATCGGGCAAAACACGGTTATGGACTGAGTGTTGATGTGGTCAGACTGGCACTGGATCTTGATCCGGATCTGATCGTGACAGTGGATAACGGCATATCCAGCATTGAAGGTGTCGCCTATGCGCGGCAGGCCGGTGTGGATGTGCTGATCACCGATCACCACCTCCCCGGCGAGGTCTTGCCCGAGGCCACGGTCATCATCAATCCGAATCAGCCGGGGGATGAGTTCCCGGACAAGCATCTGGCCGGTGTCGGCGTGATGTTTTATGTGTTGCTGGCACTGCGGGCCGGGTTGCGCGAGCAGGGCCGGTTTGATGACGACAAGTCGCCGCAACCGAACCTGGCCGCACTGCTGGACATCGTGGCACTCGGCACGGTGGCGGATGTGGTCAAACTGGATTACAACAATCGCATACTCGTCTCTCGCGGGCTTGAGCGCATCCGCAACCGGCGTTGTTGTGCCGGCATACTGGCCTTGTTGCAGGTGGCACGGCGCGCGCCGGAGACTATCACTGCGACCGATCTCGGTTTCGTCCTGGGGCCGCGCCTGAATGCCGCCGGTCGTTTGCAGGATATGGGTGTCGGGATTGAATGTCTGCTCAGTGACGATGTTGCCGAGGCACGCAGGTTGGCCACCGAGCTGGACAAGTTGAACCGGGAAAGAAAGACTATTCAGGCCGGTATGCAGGCGAAGGCCGATGATTATATGCAAACTGTCCGGCAACAATCAACGGATGAACTGCCCGCCGGTATTTGCCTGCATGATAACAACTGGCATCAGGGCGTGATCGGCATCCTGGCCTCACGCATCAAGGAGGGGTGCAACCGGCCGGTGTTTGTCTTCGCCCCCGGTGACGACGGCGACCTGAAAGGCTCCGGCCGCTCCGTGACCGGTATACACCTGAAAGATGTACTGGAAGCACTGGCACGGCAATCGCCCGGCCTGATGCTGAAGTTCGGCGGTCACGCGATGGCGGCGGGCCTGACCATCAAACAGGATCACTACACCGAGTTCTGCCAACGTTTTGATGCCGAGGTAAAAAGACTCACCGCCGGCCTACCCGCCGCCGATGAGATAGTCACCGACGGTGAACTGGCAAAAGAGGATTTTTCTCTGGAACTGGCACAGGCCATCGCCGCCGCCGGCCCCTGGGGGCAGGGCTTCCCGGAACCCTGTTTTAGCGGTCATTTCACCGTTGCCGAGAGCCGGGTGGTCGGGGAGAAGCACCTGCGCCTGAAACTCAGGCCGGAGACAAACAAGCGGCAGCTTGACGCGATAGCCTTCAACACCCCGCCGGAGGCCATCGCCGGTAAGGACAGTTTACAGCTGGTGTATCAGCTGGTCGTCAATAAGTATCAAGGTCGGCAATCGGTGGAATTGTTGGTCAAGCGCATTGAGGCCGGCTGATTGTGTCCGCCGGTTTGGGAAACCGTCCGCCCTGTAGTAGAATGTGCCATTCCCGTTAGACAGACTATTGCCGCGCCGCCATGCTCGAACTAAGCACCATTTTCACCCGTATCAAGGATTACCAGTCCAGAATAGATGCCCTAAGGGGGTATCTTTGACTATGAGGTAAAGGCCGAGCGTCTGACCGAGGTTAAGCGGCAACTGGAACAGCCGGATATCTGGAATGATCCCGAACAGGCTCAGGCACTGGGCAAGGAGCGGGCGGCACTGGAGAGGCTGGTTGATACCCTTGACTCGCTTGCCGCCGGGGTGCAAGAGGCACAGGACTTGCTGGAACTGGCGCGTGAGGAGGAAGACGCGGATACGGCGGCCTCTGTGGTGGCCGATCTGGACTACCATGAAAAGTTGCTGCACGATTTGGAGTTCCGTCGTATGTTCTCCAATGAAATGGATCCGAATAATGCGTTTCTGGATATTCAGGCCGGCTCCGGCGGTACCGAGGCTCAGGATTGGGCGGAGATGTTGTTACGCATGTACCTGCGTTGGGGTGAGCAACATGATTTTGATACCGAGCTGATTGAGGTGTCGCCGGGCGAGGTGGCGGGTATCAAGAGTGCCACCATTCGTTGCTCCGGTGCTTATGCCTACGGCTGGTTACGCACTGAAACCGGCGTGCATAGACTGGTACGCAAATCACCGTTTGATTCGGGCAACCGGCGTCATACCTCGTTTGCCGCGGTGTTTATTGCCCCGGAGATTGATGACAGTATTGAGATTGATATCAACCCGGCTGATCTGCGTATTGATACCTATCGGGCCAGCGGTGCCGGTGGCCAGCATGTGAACAAGACTGATTCGGCGGTGCGTATTACCCATGAACCTACCGGCGTTGTCGTGCAATGCCAGAGTGGTCGTTCGCAACACAAGAACAAGGACCATGCGATGAAACAACTGCGCGCCAAGTTGTATGAGTTTGAATTGCAGAAACGCCATTCCGAGCAACAGGCACTGGAGGAATCCAAGGCGGACATCGGTTGGGGCAACCAGATCCGTTCCTATGTGCTGGATCAGTCCCGTATCAAGGATCTGCGCACGGGTGTGGAGGCAAGCAACACTCAGGCAGTATTGGATGGCGAGTTGGACAAATTCATTGAAGCAAGCCTGAAGGCCGGGGTGTAAGGCGAAACCCGGTGCCCGGTTCTGTTATGATGTCAGCAAAATAAAGCCACACAGACAAAGAATGAGCGAAGCAGATAACGACATAATCCGCCAGCGCCGCGCACATCTGGCCGAATTGCGCGAGCAGGGTGATGCCTATCCCAATGACTGGAAGCGTGACTCGCTGGTGGATGAGTTACTGTCACAGTATCAGGGGCAGGACAAGCAGCAGCTTGAGGAACAGTCGGTTCGCGTCAGCATAGCGGGGCGTATGATGAGTCGGCGGGTGATGGGCAAGGCGGCATTTGGACACTTGCAGGATATGACGGGCAGGATTCAGTTGTATGTGAAACGGGACAATCTGCCGGAAGGCGTGTATGCCGATTTCAAACGCTGGGACATCGGTGATCAGCTTGCCGCAACAGGCGTGTTGATGAAGACCAAGACCGGCGAATTGTCGGTACAGGTGGATGCCATTCATTTGTTGGCAAAGTCCTTGCGGCCCTTGCCGGAAAAATTTCATGGTCTGGCGGATCAGGAAACCCGCTACCGGCAACGCTATCTGGATTTGATCACCAGCGAGACTACACGACGCATCTTCCAAATACGCTCGCAGACGATCAACTTTATCCGCAACCACCTCAGTGGTCGTGGTTTTGTGGAGGTTGAAACCCCGATGATGCATATTATCCCCGGCGGGGCGACGGCGCGTCCTTTTATCACTCACCATAATGCGCTGGATATGGATCTGTATCTCAGGGTTGCCCCCGAGTTGTATCTGAAAAGACTCATCGTTGGTGGTATGGAGAAGGTGTTTGAAATCAATCGCAGTTTTCGTAACGAGGGTTTGTCGCCGCAACATAATCCGGAGTTCACCATGCTGGAGTTTTATGAGGCGTATGCTACTTATGAAGATCATATTGATTTGACCGAGACTATGCTACGTGGTCTGGTGCAAGAGATCACCGGCGGGAGTGTCATACAGTATCAGGGGGAGGAGTACGATCTCGGCAGCCCTTTCCGGCGCCTGACCGTGCCGGAGGCCATCCGGCATTTCAATACCGATGTGAAAGAAGAGATGCTGAGCGGTATTGACAATTTGCGGAAACTGGCCGGGCACTTGCAAGTGCCGATAGAAAAGAGTCACGGCGAGGGCAAGATCCAACTGGAGATATTTGAAAAAACAGTAGAGGCAAAACTCAAGGCACCGGTGTTTATCACCCAATACCCGACGGAGGTATCGCCTCTGGCGCGTCGCAATGATGCCAATCCCGGTATCGCTGATCGGTTTGAATTATTTATCGCCGGCAGGGAGATAGCAAACGGGTTTTCCGAATTGAATGATCCGGATGATCAGGCCGACCGGTTCCGGCAACAGGCGGCGGACAAGGAGGCCGGCGATCCGGAGGCCATGCACTACGACGAAGATTACATTACTGCTCTGGAGTACGGCATGCCGCCCACGGCCGGAGAGGGCATCGGCATTGACCGCCTGGTGATGTTACTCACCGATGCGGCCAGCATCCGTGATGTCATCCTGTTTCCGTATATGAGGCCGAAAAAAGGCTCGCCTCCTGCCGCTGAATCTTGACACAGACCGGCGGAATAGGGGGCGGCAGGGGGGGATTCGCCTTGTATGCATTGAGTCAGCGATATTGTTGTTTACGCAGGGAAACTTCTATACTAAACTTGACTCTTGTAGATGTGTGGCAGTATGCCATACAGAAGCATTGCGTCAGCCTCAGGTTGGCGTCTGTAATTACAACTTTGCTTTTTGAAGTTATTTTTTTAATTTGTCTCAGGAGGAACCCGTGATGTCTAAAACGACTAAACTGAAACCCATTGCAGCGGCTTTGGGTACCACATTCGCTGTGTCACTTGCAACTACCCCTGTTGCCAATGCTCACCACAGTCCGTTTGCCCTGACCGATTTGGGTAACGGTGGCTATATGGTGGCCGCAGGCCACAGTGGTGAAGGTAACTGCGGTGAAGGGAAGTGCGGCGAGAAAATGAAATCAGAGGAAGGTAGCTGCGGCGAAGGTAAATGCGGCGAGAAAATGAAGGAAGGCAACTGCGGTGAAGGTAGCTGCGGGGAGAAAATGAAGGAAGGTAACTGCGGCGAAGGGAAGTGCGGCGAGAAAATGAAGGAAGGTAAATGCGGCGAAGGGAAGTGTGGCGAGAAGATGAAGGAAGGTAAATGTGGCGAAGGGAAGTGCGGCGAGAAAATGGAGGAAGGTAAATGTGGCGAAGGGAAGTGCGGCGAGAAGATGGAAGAAGGCAAATGCGGCGAAGGGAAGTGTGGCGAGAAGAAGATGGAGGAAGGCAAATGCGGCGAAGGGAAGTGCGGCGAAACAGGAAAGAAAACGAAGGAGGGCAAGTGCGGCGAGGGTAAATGCGGCGGTTAGTCGTTATCCGGGTCGTTTGTCATGCCTGAGCAATACCCTGTAAAGGGTGCAGGATTGGGTCTCCGGCGAGCCTTTATCGGCTCGCTGGCAGACCACATTCCTGCTGAAATTGATTTTATGGAAGTGGCGCCCGAGAACTGGATTGATGTCGGAGGGCGTTACGGGCGGATGTTCAGTGCCGTCGCCGGGCGGATTCCGATGCTTTGTCATGGTCTGTCGCTGAATATAGGCGGGCCGGCGCCACTGGATGAGGCCTTTTTACACAAGCTCAAAAACTTTCTTGATACATACAACATCCTTGCCTACAGCGAGCATCTGACCTATTGCGCGGATGATGCCGGGCATCTGTATGACTTGTTGCCTATCCCCTTTACCGGACAGGCGGTGCGGTATGTGGCGGACAGAGTCAAACAGACTCAAGACATTACCGGCAGGCAGTTGGCTCTGGAGAACGCCTCTTACTATGCGGCACCCGGTCAGGAGATGCCGGAGATTGAGTTTATCAACAGCGTTCTGGAACAAGCCGATTGCGGTTTGTTACTGGATATAAATAATATCCATGTGAATAGCATCAACCATCGTTATGATGCCGAAGACTATCTGAAGGCGTTACCCGGCGAGCGTATTGTCTATGCCCACATTGCCGGACATGACTTTGAGGCGGAAGATCTGCGGGTTGATACCCATGGTGCCGATGTGATTGATCCGGTATGGCAGTTGCTGGAGACGGCTTATGAACATTTTGGTGTTTTCCCGACCCTGCTGGAGCGGGACTTCAATATCCCCGGCATCAGTGAGATGCTGCAAGAGGTCAATATGATTCACAGCCTGCAACAGCGTCAGCTTGAGAAAGAATGTGATCCCGTCAGCCGACAAATACAAGCCTGATTCCTTTCAGGCGGTTCAGCTTCAATTCACGCGCTACATACGTGACCCGGACAACGCCCCGGCACCGGACGGTATTGAGGAACGCCGGCTGGCGATCTATCGCAGATTGTTGTACGGCAATGTGGACAACTTCATGTCCAGCCATTACCCGGTGATAAAAAAGTTACTAACGGATGAGCAGTGGGAGACATTGTTGCATGATTATTTTAAAACGCATCACGCCCGCACGCCGTTGTTCCCCAAAATGCCGCAGGAGTTTATGCAATATCTGGCAACGCCTCGTCCCGGTATCAATGATATTTATCCCTTCCTCGGTGAACTGGCCCATTACGAATGGGTTGAGGCCGAGTTGTCACTGGATAGCAGGGAAATCAATCAGCAGGGAGTGGCAGCTGACGGGGATTTGCTGGAGCAGGTGCCGGTACTGAACCCGTTGGCCTTACCCTTGCAATATACCTACCCGGTACATCGTATCGGGCCCGATTACATCCCCGATGCCCCGCCGCCGCAACCGAGCTATCTTGTTGTGTATCGCAACCGGCGTGAAGAGGTGAAGTTTCTTGAGTTGAATCCGGTCTCGGCGCGTCTGATAGAACTCATTATGACTGATAGCGGTCATAGCGGCCGCCGAATGCTGTCGCAAATCGCCGGGGAACTGCAACACCCCGAGCCTGAACTTGTGATAAGCAACGGGCTTGATATCCTGCAGGATATGACGGAAAAAGACGTTATATTGGGCACCCGGGTTTGAATATGGCCCGCTTTTGTGGTCTAATCCGAACAGCATTCTCGCAAACAACTGATAACAACAAACCAGGGGGTTGCTATGGCTGACCTACAGTGGATTTTGTTTACAACACTAGAGTTTATGGCCACAATGTTTATTGTGGTGATAGGTTTTATAGTCGTCATGATTGTGGTGTTTTATATAGCGGACGTTACCCAGACCAAGCATGCGATACGTAGAAATTATCCCGTCGTCGGTCGCTTTCGTTATTTGTTTGAGAATATGGGTGAGTTCTTCCGGCAGTATTTCTTTGCTATGGATCGGGAAGAGTTACCTTTCAACCGAGCCCAGCGTTCCTGGTGTTATCGTGCGGCCAAGAATATAGATAATACGGTTGCCTTTGGTTCAACCCGTGATTTGCGTCTCCCCGGCACTACCTTGTTTGTGAACTGCCCGTT
>JBPCXW010000161.1:0-13233 GCA_051008185.1 Gammaproteobacteria bacterium | reverse complement strand
CTTGAGGGGGAGCCAAAGGAGGCGAAGCCTGCTTTGGTGGGGGGACTTGTATCTAGTTCGTTTCTGGTGCAGTATTCTTTCACGCTAGTTGTAAGGAGTTTCGTATGATTATCCGTCTGTTTGCATGTGTCGCTGTTTTTGTGTTGTTTGTTTCCCCGGTTGCCGCTCAGGAGGAGCAGTATCGTTTGGCCACTGAGCAGGGCGATACCATCGCTCAGTTCAATCTCCGTGTGATGTATAGAAATAGCGAAGGGGTGCCGCGAGATGGATGCTAAAGCGGTGAGACATTATCATTTGACCGCCGAGCAGGGCGACGCTAAGGCTCAGTATAGTCTCGCTGAGATGTATTTTTATGGTGATGGAGTGTCGCAGAATTATGCTGAAGCGGCGGAGTGGTTTCGTCTGGCCGCCGAGCAGGGCAACGTTGACGCTCAGATCGATCTTGGTGTGATGTATGTCAATGGCGAAGGTGTGCCACAGGATGAGGCTGAAGGGGTAGAGTGGTTTCATCTAGCCGCCGATCAGGGTGACGCTCGCGCTCAGTTCAACCTTGGCGGGATGTATAAAAGAGGCGGCGAAAGAGTGCCGCAGGATGATGTTGAAGCGGCGGAGTGGTTTCGTCTAGCCGCCGATCAGGGCCACATTGGTGCTCAATACAAGCTCGGCCAGATGTATTTTGATGGCGCAGGAGTGTCGCAGGATTATGCTGAAGCGGTGCGATGGTATCGTCTGGCAGCTGTGCAGGGTCACAATGATGCCCAATTCACACTCGGTTGGATGTATGACGAAGGTGAAGGTGTGCCACAGGATTATGCTGAAGCGGTGCGGTGGTATCGTCTGACCGCCGAGCAAGGCGACGTTGGCTCTCAGCTCAATCTTGGTCGGATGTATGAAGATGGCAAAGGTGTGCTACGGGATGATGTTGAGGCTTATATCTGGTTTTCATTGGCTACAAGGGGTCTTGATGGTGTTGCGTCTATGCGAGACGAGACTGGTTCCCGCTTGTCTTCCGTTGACCTAGTTGCCGCGCAGCAAGAGGCTGCTCGTCGGCTTAAAATCATGCGGTCTCGCTAAGGAGTTTCTTATGATTATTCGTTTATTTGCACTAGTCGCTGTTCTTGTGTTGTTCGTTTCCCCTGCTGTTGCTCAGGATTCTGCTGAGGTGGAGCGGTATCGTCAGGCCGCCGAACAGGGGGACGCTGACGCTCAACTCAATCTCGGCGTGATGTATTACGCGGGCAAAGATGTACCGCAGGATTATGCTGAAGCAGTGCGGTGGATTCGTCTGGCCGCAGAGCAGGGTGACACTCGCGCTCAACTCATCCTCGGCAGGATGTATTACGGTGGTGAAGGAGTGCCGCAGGATTATGCTGAAGCGGTGCGGCGGTTTCATCTAGCCGCCGAGCAGGGTTACGCTATCGCTCAGTACAGTCTCGGCTTAATGCATAGAAAAGGCGAAGGAGTGCCGCAGGATGATGTTGAAGCAGTGCGATGGTTTCGTTTGGCTGCTGAGCAGGGCTACGCTGACGCTCAGCTTATTCTCGGCTTAATGCATAGAAAAGGCGAGGGAGTGCCGCAGGATGATGTTGAAGCAGTGCGGTGGATTCGTCTAGCCGCCGAGCAGGGTCACACTGATGCTCAGATCAATCTCGGTATGATATATAGAAAAGGCGAAGGAGTGCCGCAGGATGATGCTGAAGTGGTGCGGTGGATTCGTCTAGCCGCCGAGCAGGGCCTTGCTTACGCCCAGTTTGGTCTCGGCGTGATGTATAGAAAAGGTGAAGGAGTGCCGCAAGATTATGCTGAAGCAGTGCATTGGTATCGTCTGGCCGCCGAGCAAGGCTACGCTGGTGCTCAGTACAGTCTCGGCTTAATGTATAGCAATGGCAAAGGGATGCCGCGGGATTATGCTGAAGCAGTGCGTTGGTATCGTCTGGCCGCCGAGCAAGGCTACGCTGACGCTCAGTACAATCTCGGCGTTATATATGGAGAAGGCGAAGGGATGCCGCGGGATGATACTGAAGCGGTGCGTTGGTATCGTCTAGCCGCCGATCAGGGCCACGCTCGCGCTCAGTACAATCTCGGCGTTATGTATAGAAAAGGAGAAGGTGTGCTACAGGATTATGTTGAAGCGATGCGTTGGTATCGTCTAGCCGCCGAGCAGGGCCACGCTCGCGCCCAGTCCAAGCTTGGCGTGATGTATAGCAATGGCGAAAGTGTGCCGCAGGATTATGCTGAGGCTTATATCTGGTTTTCATTGGCTGTGGCAAACGGTCTTGATGATGCTGTGCCTGTGCGAGACAAGACTGGTTCCCTCTTACCTTCCTCTGACCTGATTGCCGCGCAGAAAGAGGCTACTCGTCGGCATAAAAGTATGCGGTCTCCCTGATTTTTGTATTGTTTCTTCTCCCTTTGGGCAGTGTTTTTTTATGTTGGTTGCGTGTCGGCTTATCTTTCGTCAATAATCTGTGGGGATTACTCTGAATGACCAAGTTCGTTAAGCATAGCCCTAGAATAGGTTCAGGTTGTCAATTCTCTTTTTAAGCGATCATATTGTTCTTTAAACTTTTCTGGATTGGCGTCTCTCAGTTTTTGCAAATGATGCAACTTCCATTGAACAGCAGGAAATTTTTCAAAGTTATGAACACTCCAGTCCGGAGTAGCATTCTTGACGCTAAGCAAAAACTCTTTGTCTATATCAGTTAAATTTTTATGAATCGTGCTTACAAGGCGTTCCCGTGTGCCTTCAAAATCTTCGTAAGTAAATGGCTCTTCGCTCATTCCTTCAAAGGAATACTCTAACAACTCACGCTGATTCAGAAAGTTGGGTGCTATGATTTCACTGATTGGTCTATTGCTACTTACAAGGCCCAGTAGAAAACCCGTCTTTATTTCTTCAGTAAAACCTTCGTCATCAAGAAGGTATTTCACATCAAACAAATCTCTAGGGTGTTGCCTATCTAAAGCCGCACAAATTTTTCCACCATACAGTTGTCCATGAGGAACAATCGGCATCTCACAGAAAACGCTAAATTCGTCTTGGACTGCATCGCGCAGAGGGAGTTTTGAGGGCTTCCCAAGCACCCCTCTCCGTATTTGATTCACTTCAATTTTTATATTCGAATCTGCCAGAGAGACAAGTATTCTTGAAGATTCATGTTGATGTTCCAATCTGGCATTTGGTATAACTTTTTCAAGTCGTTCCTTTATGTGTTGCAAGGAAGATTTTATATTCCGGAGAGATTCAAGCCTGTTTTCTATAGGCACATAAGTCAAATCTATATCAATTGAAAGTCGAGGCATATCCCGATAATAAAAGTTTATCGCTGTGCCACCGTGAAGTGCAAAGCAATCTTCCTTCGCGATTTCCGGCAAAACATTAAGCAGTAATGCTACTTGCTTTTTATACGGCTGGCTAAACATGTTCTTCCATACTCTTGGGCACCGTTATCTGATATTTTTTATTAAAGACTCCATCCTTAACCAGACTCCTTTTTCCTTTGCCCAGAGCCACATTATCCAACTTTACACGGGCCAACCAGGAATGCCCTGCTTTTTCTGCAAGACACAAGAATAGTCTTTTTACTTTTACGGAAGTACATTCTTCAAGAAGCCGTTGCACTTTTTTAGGTTGAAGATTGTTTAAACTTTCCATGAGTTCGTAACATTCCTGTAGTTCCTGTTTTTCAGGCGCAAGATACAGACACTCCATCATGGCTCTTTCCAAGCCGGATATTTTTATGCTGAACGAACCTTGATCCAGATCAACAAGCCCTGCTTTTGGAGGCAGAAATTTCACAGCGTGATAACTGATCTTTGTTGCCCAATCGTGTTTTGTGAACCAAGCTGGCAGATTTTCGTTTTCCGCGCCAAACAAAGTCACCTTCTTCGCTGATATTTCCAGATAGTGCGCTCTGCCAAGCAAAGAAAATGCTGTTCTGCCACCCGGATGTATGCTCAAGCCCGCTTGCTGTTGCAGGGCATATATGCCGCCCTCGTAGCCGACCTCTTCGCCATAGCGTTTCAGGGCACCAAAGCCTACAGCTTCCAGCCACTTGCTGGATTTGTATCTTCTCAGTAACTCCGGGCTATAGCCCTGCCGCCCCAGCCACGCGGACAGGAACACAACCCCATAAGGCTGGGTCAATAGCAATCGGTTTATTTTGCCGCCTATATTGGTACTCATAGTACCATTATAGGGGTTATTTCAAACCTCGGCAATAGAAAATGCTGATATGCGGGTGCTCTCCGTGCCGTACTTCTAGCGTTAGGCGGTGGTAATCATAGGCTATTTTCCCCTGTTGTTGCTCAGGATTATGCTGACTCCCTGATCGCTGTATTGGTTTTACTCTCCCCCCACCGGAGCCACTACGGGCTACGCCCTTGTGCCACCGGCCCAGGTGGGGGGCCATTGCTAATTTATTTCATAAGTACTGAGTCAGCACACTATTTTGCCCTGCTTAAAGTACTCCGCTATCTTGCATCTAGTTCGTCTCTGGTGCAGTATTCTTTCACACTGGTTGTAAGGAGTTTCGTATGATTATTCGTTTATTTGCACTAGTCGCTGTTCTTGTGTTGTTCGTTTCCCCTGCTGTTGCTCAGGATTCTGCTGATGTGGAACAGTATCGTCTGGCCGCCGAGCAGGGCGATGCTGAAGCTCAGTCCAATCTCGGCTCAATGTATAGAAATGGTGAAGGGGTGCCGCAGGATTATGCTGAAGCGGCGCGGTGGTATCGTCTGGCCGCCGAGCAGGGCTACGCTGAGGCTCAACATAATCTCGGCTCAATGTATAGACATGGCGAAGGAGTGCCGCAGGATGATGCTGAAGCGGTGCGATGGTATCGTCTGGCCGCCGAACAGGGCTACGCCAGTTCTCAGTTCAATCTCGGCTTGAGGTATTTAAGTAGCGAAGGTGCGCCGCAAGATGATGCTGAAGCGGCGCGGTGGTTACGTCTGGCCGCCGAGCAGGGCCTCGCTATCGCTCAGTATAATCTCGGCTTGATGTATCACCTTGGCGAAAAAGTGCCACAGGATTATGCTGAGGCTATGCGGTGGTATCGTCTGGCCGCCGAGCAGGGCAACGCTGATGCCCAGAATAATATCGGTGCAATGTATAGCAATGGCACAGGAGTGCCGCAGAATTATGCTGAAGCGGCGCGGTGGTATCGTTTGGCCGCCGAGCAGGGCCTCGCTAGGTCTCAGCGCATTATCGGCTTGTGGTATCACCTTGGCACAGGAGTGCCGCAGAATGATGCTGAAGGGGTGCGGTGGTCTCGTCTGGCCGCCGAGCAGGGCGATGCTAATGCCCAGAATAATCTCGGCGTGATGTATGTAAAAGGCACAGGAGTGCCACAGGATGCTATCGAAGCTTATATATGGTTTTCATTGGCTGTGATAAATGGTCTTGATGCTGCTGTGCCTGCGCGAGACGACATGGGTTCCTACATTGTTTCCGACTTATCTTCCTCTGACC
This sequence comes from Gammaproteobacteria bacterium, assembly GCA_051008185.1. Lineage (GTDB taxonomy): Bacteria > Pseudomonadota > Gammaproteobacteria > Eutrophobiales > Eutrophobiaceae > CAXMWX01. The sequence goes on along the minus strand of JBPCXW010000161.1, from coordinate 7,760 downwards.
TGAGAGCCGCAAAGAAAGAGGTCACTCGTCGGCATAAAACCATGCGATCTCCCTGATCGCTGTATTGGTTTTGCTCTTCCCCCACCGGAGCCACTACGGGCTACGCCCCTGTGTGTTGAGCCGTGCCACCGGCTCCCCCTCAAGGGGGGAGCTATTCGTGCTACTCCAACCCTGAGTGTGCTGGTTGATAAGTTTGCACAGGGTTTCTATATGTAGTGGTTGCTCGTTCAGGGCCGGGATGTAGGAAAATGTTTCGCCGCCTGCTTGTTGGTAAAACTTGCGGTTCTGTATGTTGATCTCTTCCAGCGTTTCCAGACAGTCGGCGGCAAAACCGGGGCATATTACCTGTACGTGTTTTATGCCCGCCTCGGCCCAGGTGATTAGTTGTTTGTCTGTGTAAGGTTGTAACCATTCCTGCGGCCCGAAGCGTGACTGAAAAGCTAACAACCAGTCGCTGTCCGGTAGTGCCAGTTGTTCGGCCACCAGCCGTGCGGTGGCGTGGCATTGGCAGTAGTAGGGATCACCGGCGACAAAATAAGACTTGGGAATGCCGTGAAAGGAAAACAACAATTTTTCCGGTTTGCCGTGTTTGTTCCAGTGTTGGCGGATACTCTCCGTCAGGGCCGTGATGTAATGTGTGTCGTCATGGTAACTGCGGATCATGCGTAGCTCGGGCAACCAGCGCCAGGTTTGTAGTTCTGCACTCAGTGCATCAAAAGTTGAAGCAGTAGTGGTGGCGGAGTATTGCGGATACAGTGGTAACACCAGCAGTTGTTGCACACCGGCCTGTTGCAGTTGCTCCAGTGCGTGACGGATGGACGGTTCGCCATAGCGCATACCGAGGGCGACTTCTACAGATTCGTTTGCCAAGCGTGATCGGATTGCCGCGGTGATGTTGTTAGAGATATTCAACAACGGTGAGCCCTGTTCAGTCCAGATGCGTGCATACATCGCGGCGGATTTTCTCGGGCGCACCCGCAGGATAATGCCGTGCAGTATGCACCACCAGATAAACCGGGGCATTTCTATCACCCGGCGATCAGACAGGAATTCGGCCAGATAGCGTCGCAGTGCTGAAGTCGTGGGGGCCGTCGGTGTGCCGAGATTGGTGACTAATACGCCGATGCGGGACGGGGTGCTGTGTTCATAATCGCTGATGCCTTTATACTCGGCCATGTTTAATCCCGTTTATTACTTTTGTGTAAAGTGCCCCGGCACTGTCATCGCTACCGCAACCGAAACCCAGATCCCGTATCCGGCCATCCTGCAGATTATAAATCCAGGCATGCAGATGAATCTCCTGTCCGGTGAGCCATGCACGTTGGATGATCTCGTTTTGCGACAAGCTCATCGCCTGTTCAATCACATTCAGTTCGCACAGGACATCGCCCTGTTTTTCTGCGGCAACATAATTCAGCCACTGTTCATGTTTGTGTTGTGTGCGTTTGATACTTTGCAGCCAGTCATCCATCAGGCCGCCCGCCTGTTGTTTCATTGAGGCCAATACCCCGCCGCAAGCATAATGACCGCAGATGATGATATGTTTCACCTGCAAGGCCTCAACGGCATACTGTATAACTGACTGGCAGTTGGCATCACCGTTCTGCACAAGGTTGGCGATGTTTCTATGCACAAACACTTCCCCCGGCATCAGATCAACAACCCGACTCGCCGGCACCCGGCTGTCGCTACAGCCAATCCACAGATACTCGGGCTTTTGTTGTGCGGCAAGCCGCCGAAAAAAATCAGGGTCGGCGGCGGTAACGCCTTCCGCCCATTTTTGATTGTTATCAAGTAGGTGCTTTAGTTGGTTCATCTGGCGTAAGTTAAGGAATCGGGCCTTGTATTGCAATATCTAATGCTCATAACCAGATCTTCCTGATTGCCACTGCAGGTGGTATGGACAGCACCGGGCGCAGGCCCAGCAGGCCGCCGGTGATGACGATTAGCATGGACAGTAGCGGTACGATTATCCATGTGCGGAGGTTCGGTATGATGGAGATTCGGAATACATATTCAGCCAGTAGCAGTTCCAGACCGGTGGCGGTAATGGCGGCTACCAGTCCGGCGATGAGTCCCGTCAGTGCGAATTCAATAATGCTGCTGCCGAGAATGTAATGTCGGCCGGCACCGAGTACATTTAGCAGGGCCGATTCGTAACGTCTCTCATCATGGGTGGCTTGCAGGGCGGCCAGTAATACGACGAAACCGGCCAGCAGGGTAAAGATGAAAACAAACTCTATGGCCCGGATTATCTGCGTCATGATGTTTCTTATCTGTGTGAGCAGGCTATCCACATCAAACACGGTGATGTGGGGATAGGCCCTTAGCAGGTCAAGTAGCAGGTGTTTGTTTCCGGCATCAAGGTGGATGCTGCTGATGTGCGAGGTCGGTAAGCCGTCCAGTGTGCCGGGGCTGGCGACCACAAAAAAATTGACATTGAATGTATCCCAATCCACCCAGCGCAGGTTGTGTATCTTGCCGCTGATCGTCCGGCCGCCGATGCTGAAATCCAGCTCATCCCCGATGCCTACGCGCAAGGTTTCAGCAAAGTCTTGTTCAAAGGAAAACAATCCGGTTTCGGTTTCATCCCACCAGTCACCGGCGAGTAGCCGGTTGTCTTCTTGTAAGTTGACCGCTATGGACAGGTTGAACACGCGGTTAACAAAACGTTTGGCCCGCGGGTCGGTGTAATCATCGGCGTTCGCGGGTTGGTTGTTGATGCTCAGCAGGCGGCCTCTGATCATCGGCGCGGTTTTCGCCGCCACGCCGGTGCGTTGCATGATGAACTGCTGCACCTGTTCCACTTCTTCCGGTTGTATGTTGATCAGAAAATAATTGGGGGCATCATCGGGCAGGCGGTCGCGCCAGTTGGCCAGCAGGTCGGTGCGGATCAGGCCGAGCAGGGTCAGTGCGGTCAGGCCCAGACCGATGCCGAGTATCTGCACGGTATTGACGCGGGCACGGCGCGAGATACCGGCCAGACTGAACTTTGCGACCGGCCCCAGACGGCCGCGCAACTTGCCCAGTTGCCGGATTGACAGCCGGGCCGTGAGTAACAATATCCCCGCTGTCACGATCAAACCGGCCAGACTGTAAAGTGTTACCCGCATATTGCCCGCTTGCCAGGGTGTCAGCAGGGCCAACGCCGCGATCGCGGTGCAATAAACCAGCATAGTGCCGACGGGGGCGGCGGTGACTTGTCGGCGTAATACCCGTAGCGGCGGCACACCGGTCAGGCGCATCAGTTGCGGCGCGGCAAACCCCAGCACGGTGATGACACCGGCCAGCACCCCGTAGAGTAGCGGGAGTAAAGAAGGGGCGGGCAGGGTGTCGGCGGACATCAGTCGCATCATCCCCGACAAGCCGTGTTGCCCGAGCAAGCCGAGCGCGGCGCCGAACAGGCTGAACAGCGCGGCGAGTATGAGCAGCTGGGTGAAATATAACAAGGCGATGGTGCGTTTCCCGACGCCGAAGCAACGCATCAGCGCGCAGTTGTCTATGTGGCGTCCGGCATAACGTTGTGCCGACATCGCGATCGTCAGCCCGGCCAGCGCGATGCTGACCAGAACGGCCAGCCCCAGAAACTGCTCCGCCCTGACCAGTGCCGTGCGTAGTTCCGGCCGCGCCTCGCGTATGCCCTGGGCGCGCAGGTCGGCATCCTGTTCGGCCAGTGCGCGGAAGTTGGCGATGGCGGTGGGGTCGCCTGCGAGTAACAGTTTGTATTGTGCCCGGCTGCCGGGTGCCAGTAGTCCGGTGGTTTGCAGGTCGGTCAGGTTCATTAGCAGGCGCGGGGCGATGTTGAACATGTCGCCGCCCCGATCCGGCTCATGGGTGAGGATGTTGCCGACACGAAACGCACTGCTGCCTATGCGGAGTTCTGCGGCGCGCTCAAGATTGAGTAGCTGGAACAAACGGGCGTCCGGCCACACCTCGCCTCTGGCCGGTGTCTCGCGGGTGCTGAGCTCCGGGGTGAGCAGGCCGTCGGAGACGCGCATCCGGCCATACAGTGGGTAGGCTGCTTGCACGGCTTTTACCTCGGCCAGTTCCAGTTTGTCGGCGAACACGACCATGCTGCGGAAGTTGATGGTGCGGGTGGTGATCAGGCCCATCGCGTTGGCTTGATCGATCAATGCCTGTTTGATCGGAGCGGCTGAGCTGACAACCAGATCGGCGGCCAGCAACTCCGTGGCGCGGCTCGCGGTCGCCCGGTTCACCCGATCGGTGAAGAAGGCCACGGAGGTGTAGCACATCGTGGCGATGGTCAGGGCCAGTGCCAGCAAGCGTAGCTCACCTGAGCGCCAGTCGCGCAACAGGTTAGTCAAGGCCAGCCGGAGTAATGACAGTGACATCAGCTTACAATCCTGCCACCGGCGAGGGCCAGTGTCTTTGAACAATGTCCGGCAATGGACGGATCATGGGTGACCATCACCAGAGTAGTGTGATGACTGCGGTTCAACTCAAACAGCAGATCAATCACCTGCCGTGCGGTGGCCTGATCCAGATTACCGGTAGGCTCATCGGCGAACAATAGCTGCGGCTGACCGGCGAAGGCCCGGGCGATCGCGACGCGCTGTTGCTCCCCGCCCGACAACTGGTTCGGGTAATGCCCCAGACGTTGTCCCAGCCCGACTGCTTCAAGGTGGCTGGTGGCGACCTGCGCCGCATCCCGTCGGCCGGTCAATTCCAGTGGTAGCATCACATTTTCCAGTGCGGTCATGGCCGGTAGCAGCTGGAATGACTGGAACACAAAGCCTACCCGTTGCTTGCGTAAGGCGGCGCGGCCGTCTTCGTTTAGTGTGGTCAAGTCCGTGCCGTGCATGAATACCCTGCCGCTGCTCGGCAAATCCAGCCCGGCGAGGATGGCGAGCAAGGTGGATTTACCCGATCCCGACACGCCGGTAACTGCCAGTGTATCGCCTTTTTTCAGTGCCAAACTCACATCGTCCAGAATGGTCAGTACGCCCGCGGGGCTATTCACTTGCTTGACAAGCCGTTCTGCCTGCAAAATGTAGTCGGAGGAATTATTCATGTTGCGTTATTTTCTGTTTATCATATTCACTGTTTTCTGTTGTGCGTCCTTTGCCGGGGCGCGCACCTTGTTGATCCTCGGTGATAGCCTGAGTGCCGCTCATGGTATGCCGCTTGAACAGGGTTGGGTTTCTCAGTTGCAGGCGCGTCTTGTTCAACAAGGTTACAATTACAAGCTGATAAATGCCAGTATAAGTGGCGAGACTACTCGCGGGGCGCGTTCCCGCCTGCCTGCCGTGCTGGCGGAAAACAAGATTGATGTTGCTATTGTTGAACTGGGCGGCAATGATGGTCTCAGAGGCACGGCACTGGCAGAGATTGAAAACAATCTGAACGATATTATTGAGCAACTACGGGCGAAAGAGTCCAGGGTGTTATTGGTGAAAATGTTGTTACCTCCTAATTATGGCAAGGCTTATACCGAGCAGTTCACGGAAATTTATCGGCGCTTGTCCCGGCGTGATGCTGTTTTCCTGACTGCCTTCTCGCTTGAAGAGTTGGTGCAGCAACCGGGTATGATGCAGGATGATGGTATTCATCCGACCGCCGCCGCCCAGCGGCGGATGTTGAATAGTGTGTGGGATGATCTGCGGCCCTTGCTGGAGCGGGGTGAATGAGATGAATTACTGTAGCCACTGCGGCGCGGAGATAGTGGAAAAGGTCCCGTCCGATGATAATCGGTTGCGCCATGTTTGTGTGGCGTGCGAGCGGGTGCATTACCAGAACCCGAAGATCATCACCGGTTGCATACCTGTTCTGGATGACAGGATACTGCTATGCAAGCGTGCGATTGAGCCGCGGCTGGGTTTCTGGACCTTGCCGGCGGGCTTTATGGAGTTGGGTGAGACTACGCAACAGGCCGCGATCAGGGAGACTATGGAAGAGGCTAATGCCGAGGTTGATCAACTGCGGCTTTATACGATGTTCAATCTGCCGCATGTGAATCAGGTGTATATGATCTTTCTTGCGCGGTTGTTGAACGAGGATTTTTCAGCTGGTGCGGAGAGTCAGGAGGTGGAGTTATACAAGGAACAGGATATCCCCTGGGGCGAGATGGCGTTCAAGGTCATCAAACATACCCTGCATTGCTTTTATGCCGACCGCGAACGGGGCGGCTACCGCTTGCATACCGGGGATATTGTCAGGACCGCCGACAGCTACGAGTTTGTCCCGGGACTGAAGACACCGGCCGACGACTGAGTCTTGTCCCCCCACCAAAGCAGGCTTCGCCTCCTTTGGCTCCCCCTCAAGGGGGGAGCAGTAACACCAGCAATGTCAAAGAAGGCTGACGCCTTCTTTGTCTCTTCACGCCATGCGCTCCCGGCTTCGTCTATCAGCACGGATAGCTCCCCCCTTGAGGGGGAGCCGGTGGCACAAGGGCGTAGCCCGTAGTGGCTCCGGTGGGGGGACATTGCTGATTTGTCTCATAAGTACTGGGTCAGTACATGGATTTGAATCCAAGAAATGATACATATAGACTCATTTGGAATAGAAAGGAGAAGACTTATGAACGTTCATCTTCGTAGCACCCAAGAGAAACTCATCATTTTTAGTGCCTTGGTGATATTCGCTGTGTCATGTGCTTTTCCGCCGTGGGTATCAATTTTCGACTTACGGGTTGGAGGGGAAGGGAGTTACGGATATTACTCGGAAGTGCCTGTCGGGTATTATTGCATTTGTGCTCCTCCTCAGGCTTTTTATGGGGATAGTGTCGAGAAACTTTATAAGAAGCATACCCAAGGTCTTTCCATTCTTGATGAGAAGAATAGATCTATAGAAATTGATAAAGAGCGGTTACTGCTACAATGGGCAGTATTGTTCTCCCTTGCTGGTGCGGGCCTCGTTGCTCTCCGTCTAGTCCAATCAAAGGGCAAGTCTACGTGAAAACCTGTCTGTTCTTTTTGTGCTTTGCCTTCAGTCTAGTGGGATGCGGAGATACCAGCGAAGCTGGGTCGACCACTTCTGCTGGCAATACCCGCTCCCTGTCCGAACTGCTGGCCGACGGCGTAGTGCAATTAGTCTCTTTGCGGGGGACCGGTGGCTCTACCGGCACGGTACTGGAAGGCCGCCTGTTGAACACTACCAATAGATCCCTCAAGATAGATACATTGCTTTCGCCAGCCATCTACTTCATGAACCATGGCAGAGGGCAGAACATGGTTGCCACTGCTATTTATGGACGCGGCGGTGCTTACTACACAGATGCCAGAAGCAACCGGCAGTATATAACCTTAAATTCCAAAACCGAAAATGATGTCGTTTTTTGGGCTTACTGTGCTGACCTCTATAAGGATAACCCGCAAACTCATGAAACCTTGTCAATAGGTACTCCGCCCCCTGTCATTGCAAATGTCGCAGAAAAAATCAGAATCCACCAAGGCAAGATAACATCTTCGCAAGTGAATGATTTCATGATCGCCGCTCAGCTGGTTTTGTGGCTGGCGCAGGGCGAAACGCTGGATGAGATCAGCAGAAAATACAAGTTTGATTCGAGACACACTGCTATAGCGCAAGATATTTTGGAGACACCCTCTACCCTTCCCTAGTTAAACTGACCATCCATGTTGAACCCATGAATAAGATCATAATCGCTGTTGTCGCATTAGCCGTTGTCGGTTTTAGCATTAATTCCTGCATGGAGATTGGCTAGATATCTATCTTTCTAAATAGCCATCGGTTCCTTCGGCATTGCCGGAGTAAGGGGCGGGGCCACCAGACCACGCCAGTAG
>JBPCXW010000160.1:0-4081 GCA_051008185.1 Gammaproteobacteria bacterium | reverse complement strand
GCCGGCTCCCGTGTGTCGGGCGGCAGCGGCTCCGAGGCGACCCTGGGCAGATCAATTTTCACCCCCTGACTCAGCAACGGCGCCGTGATCATAAAGATGATCAGCAACACCAGCATCACATCAATGTAAGGTACAACATTGATCTCGGCCATCGGTTTCTTGCGCAGTCTCGGTCTCATGTCTGTCGCCTATTGGTGTGCGTGCCGGTGCAGGATGGAAGAAAACTCTTCCGTGAAGGTGTCGTAACGATTGATCAGTCTCTCCACATCATTGGAGAAACGGTTATAGGCAATCACCGCCGGTATGGCGGCGAACAATCCCATTGCCGTTGCTATCAGGGCCTCGGCGATGCCCGGGGCGACCATCGCGATGGAGGCCTGATGCACATTACCGAGAGCGCGGAAACTGTTCATGATCCCCCAGACCGTGCCGAACAAGCCGACATAAGGGCTGGTAGAGCCGACCGTGGCGAGGAAAGACAGGTGCGTGTCCAGCAATTCAATCTCCCTGTTCAGGGCCACCCGCATGGCGCGTTGTGTGCCGTCCATCAGGGCATCGGGATCAATGCCCTCCTGCTCGCGCAAGCGGCCGAACTCCTTGAAGCCGGCCTCAAACAGGCGTTCCATGCCAACGGGTTCATAATGCTTGCGGGTGACATTGTTATACAGAGAGGTCAGGTCTTCCAGTGCCCAGAAACGTTCTTCAAACACATCGGCCTCGCGGCGCGCCCGATTCAGGGAGATGCGTTTTTTGAAAATCATGGTCCAGGAGATCACGGATGCCAGTACCAGCAACAGCATCACCAGTTTGACCACCAGACTGGCGTTCAGGATCAAATGCAGAAAAGACATATCAGTAGTCATGATTAAATTTCGCTTTCATTGGTGAAGGAATTTTTTTTGGCGTATGAGTGTCGCTGTCCAGACAGGCGATCCTGACTGTCCCGATACACAATATATCCGCATCCCGCCGTACGGTTTGCAGGCAGGTCAGGCTCGCGCCCTGAACATTGTCAAAGGCGACGCTGACGGCCAGCGTGTCGTCAAGACGGGCGGGTTTTTTATAATCAATGTTGATTTGGCTCACCACAAAAACAAGTTTCTCCTGTTGCGCCAGCAGCAGATGGGTATAGCCCAACTCCCGCAGATATTCGGAGCGCGCCCGCTCCATGTATTTAAGATAGTTGGAATGATACACCAAACCGCCGGCATCGGTATCTTCATAATAGACCCTGACGGACAGGCAAAATTCACTCATGGCTGTGTGTCGGGGCGGGGATTGTCCTGATCAAACAGGTCGTTATTGAAACGCTGGTGGTCGGGTATTTCAAGGCCGAAGTGTAGCCAGGCGGTTTTCGTGGCCACCCGGCCGCGCGAGGTGCGCATCATAAAGCCTTGCTGAATCAGATAGGGTTCAATGACATCTTCAATGGTGTCTCTTTCCTCCCCCAACGCGGCGGCCATGCTGTCCAGACCCACCGGACCGCCGTCAAACTTCTGGATGATGGCCAGCAGCAGTTTTCTGTCCATCATGTCAAAACCGTGTTCATCTACATTCAACATATTCAACGCCTGTTGTGAGATGGCCTCCGTGATGCGACCGTCTGCCTTGACCTGGCTGTAGTCCCGCACCCGGCGTAGCAGGCGGTTGGCGATACGCGGGGTGCCGCGGGAGCGGGTGGCGATCTCTTTGGCACCGGCGGTGTCTATCGCTACCTCCAGAATACCCGCCGAACGGGTGACGATGTGGCTGAGATCATCAATGTTATAAAACTCCAGCCGTTGCACGATGCCGAAACGATCCCTGAGCGGAGAAGTAAGCAGACCGGCGCGAGTCGTGGCACCGACCAGAGTGAAAGGTGGCACATCCAGCTTGATGGCCCGGGCCGCCGGGCCTTCGCCGATCATGATGTCAATCTGGTAGTCTTCCATCGCGGGATACAGGATCTCTTCCACCACCGGGCTGAGGCGGTGGATCTCATCAATAAACAACACATCTTTGGGTTCCAGATTGGTGAGCAGGGCGGCGAGGTCGCCCGGTCTTTCCAGCACCGGCCCGGAGGTCTGGCGCAGATTGACATGCAGTTCATTGGCGATGATATGCGCCAGCGTAGTCTTGCCGAGGCCGGGGGGGCCAAATATCAGCACATGATCCAGCGATTCCGCACGCTGCCTTGCGGCACTGATGAAGATCTCCATCTGCTCATGCACCGAGGGTTGCCCGGTGTAATCCTGCAAGCTTTGCGGGCGCAGGGTGCGGTCGGCCGCAATATCTTCAGCGGAGCTGTCGGCGGAAATAACCGGGTTGGGTTCGTTCATCGGGTCGTTCGGGTCAGCTTGTCTGCCTGTTTTAGTCTGGTTTGCCTGTTCAGTATAGGGTAATGATTATGGTGTAACCATGACTTTTTTCGCGGTGATTCGCTGACGGGCGCACAGCAGGGGCTTTATTTTACCGAGGCCTTCAAGGCCTCCCTGATCAGGGATTCACTATCCATATCATCCTGCGCTACGGCCAGCACCAGACGGCTTGCCTCCTGCGGTTTGTAGCCCAGGGCGATCAGGGCGCTGACCGCCTCGTCCGTCGGGTTGGAAGGTTTGCCGGCGGGTGCGCGGCCGGTCGCCGGGGCATCGCCACTCTGCCAGTCTTGCAGGCGATCACGCATTTCCACAATCAACCGCTCGGCGGTCTTCTTGCCCACCCCCGGCAGTTTCACCAGCCTGTCGGTATTGCCGTCCCGGACACAATGATAAAACTCATCGGCCTCAATGCCGGAAAGGATCGCCAGGGCCATCTTGGCACCGACACCATTCACCTTGATCAGACTACGGAACATGGAACGCTCGGCCTCACTGCCGAAGCCAAACAGCAAATGGGCATCATCGCGCACGATCAAATGGGTATGCAACATCACTTCGTTGCCCACTTCCGGCAAGTTATAGATGGTGGTCATAGGCGCTTCCACTTCGTAGCCCACACCATTGACATCAAGCAACAGATGCGGTGCCTGCTTTTTTATCAATACCCCTTTCAGTTGTCCTATCATCGCAGGCGCCCGTGTTTGATGCCGCTGATGCCCGACATACGCAACATCCCCTCTCTGGAATGACCGTGACACAGGGCGACGGCCAGAGCGTCTGCGGCATCGGCCTCGGGAATCTCAGGCAGACACAGTAAAACCTTGACCATGTGTTGCACCTGTTGTTTGGCCGCATGCCCCTTGCCTACGGTAGCCTGCTTGACCTGATTGGCCGTGTATTCAAACACCGGCAACTGTTGATTGGCGCAGGCGGTGATCGCCGCCCCGCGGGCCTGTCCCAGTTTCAGCGCGGCATCGGCGTTGCGGTGCATAAAGACTTTTTCCACTGCGGTCTCGGCGGGTTGGTATTCTTCTATCAGTTGATTGATGCCGCGATAGATTCCGGCCAACTTGCCGGGCAGGTTCTCGTCCTGCAACTTGATGACACCGAAGTGTATGCAACAGGCATGATTACCATCCAGATCAATGATGCCGTAGCCGGTGCAGACGGAGCCGGGGTCAATACCCAATATGCGGATTACACTCATTATTGAACAGGCATCAGTTGAGTTGAGCCAATATCTCTTGCGGGATATCCGCGTTGGAATAAACTTTTTGCACATCGTCCAGATCTTCCAGCATATCCAGCAAGCGTAACATCGTTTGCGCGCCGGCCAGATCCATCGGGCTGTTATTGTCGGCACGCATCGTGATCTCGGCGGCTTCAGGTTGCAGGCCGCTACCGGTCAGGGCTGTTTTCACATCAACAAAGTCATCAACGCTGGTAATCACCTCATACGAACCATCGTCATTACTGATCACATCTTCAGCACCGGCTTCCAGCGCGGCCTCCATCAGTGCATTCTCATCCGTACCGCCGACATAAGAAATCTGCCCAACCTTGTTGAACATATAGGCCACCGAACCATCCGTCCCCAGATTACCGCCACACTTACTGAACGCATGCCGCACATCGGCAACGGTACGCTTGCGGTTATCTGTCATGCAATCCACCATCACCGCAACCCCGCCGGGCCCGTAACCCTCGTAACGCACCTCTTCCAC
>JBPCXW010000159.1:0-14459 GCA_051008185.1 Gammaproteobacteria bacterium | reverse complement strand
AGCAGTTGCAACAGGCCGGTGACAAACGTTTTGATGTGATCACCTGTATGGAATTGCTGGAGCATGTCCCCGACCCACGGGCGCTGATACACACCATGGCACAACTGCTGAACAACAACGGCCACATTATCTTATCCACTATCAACCGTAGTCTGGCGGCCTATCTCGGTGCGATTGTCGCCGCCGAATATGTCTTGCGTTTATTGCCCAGAGGCACCCATGACTACGCCCGCTTTATCCGTCCGTCCGAGTTATCTGCCTGGTTGCGCGATGCCGGTTTTTCCGTGCAAGACATCGTCGGCCTGCGTTACCTGCCCGGTGTTGATCATTGCAGCATCAGCCGTTCACCCGGCGTGAATTATATGTTGCATGCCCGTCTCGGCAGATGAGTCAGTCCCTGCAAGCGGTGCTGTTTGATCTGGACGGCACCTTGATAGACACCGCACAGGATCTGGCAGAGGCCCTGAACCGTACCCTGACGGCCAACGCCAGACCCACCCTGCCCTTCAACCGAATCAGACCGACGGTCTCACTGGGCGCGGCCGCCATGCTGCAACTGGGCTTCGGTATCACAGAGGCCGCCGCCGAATTTGCCGACCTGCGGCAACAATTCCTGCACCACTACGAGCAAGCCATTGCCGTCCATAGCAAACCCTTCCCGGAGATTGATACGGTACTGGACAACATAGAGGGCAACGGCATCGCCTGGGGCATCGTGACCAACAAACCGGCTCACTTGACTCAAGCCCTGCTGACCGCACTTTGTTTCAGCGAACGCACCGCCTGCGTCGTCGCGGGCGACACCTTGCCGGTGCGCAAACCCGACCCGGCGCCGATGCTGCATGCCTGTGACATATTGAACTGTGATCCGGCACACACCTTGTATGTCGGTGATGCCGAACGTGATGTACAGGCCGGCAAGCGCGCCGGTATGCAAACGCTGGTCGCCGCTTATGGCTATCTGGGGGATGTGGATCAACCGGCCGACTGGGGGGCCGACGGTATTATTGACAGCCCTATCCGCATCCTTGACTGGCTGGCCCGCCCTGCATGAGCCCGGCCGAATTCTGCCGCACCCAGGGTGCCCCCGCCGGTTCCACTTTTTACTACGCCTGCCTCTACCAGCCCGCAACAGACCAATCCCTGCTCTACCCGTTGCTGGCCCTGTACAACGAATTGTCAGGGCTGATCTATCGTAGCACTGATCCCGGTGCGGCCCGCATCAGCCTGGGCTGGTGGGCGGATGAACTCAAGCGCCTGCATCAAAACACCCCCCGGCACCCGATCACGCTGGAACTGCAACGGCTATATCGCACTACGGTGCCACCGGATACCGACCTGCAAGCCTGTCTGCCTGCCAACGAATGGTTCTTGCGGTTTGATAACGTAACGGATGACAAGGCCTGGCTGGGACACCACAGACAGCGCATTGAGCCGCTCGCCGCCCATGCGGCTGCGGCTTGTCGGCTCAGCATCGCGTCGCAGATACAGGCTTGCATTGAACTGTTTACCTGTGTCTCGGCGTTGGAACAGTTGCATCATCTGCAACGGCTGTATGCGGCAGGCAGGCATCCCCTGCCGACCGATCTGTTACAGACCCATGCCGTTAGTGCTGCCGATCTGGCCCAACGTGCGGAGGGTCGTAACATTCATGACTTGTTTGCTGCGTTACTGCAACGGTTGTTGTCAGAGTTGGAAACCGGCCGACAGATCTGGGCTGGCAACGATGACAGGCGGTTCAACTTTTGCCGCGTGCTCAATGCCATCCTGCTGGCACAGGGGCGGGAGTATCTGGCTGCCGATAAAAATATTATGCAGCAACACATTGCATTGTCACCCCTGCGGAAGTTGTGGATTGCTTGGCGTAACAGATATACAAATGTCAAAGTGTGAGTGTAAATAATCGGACTGCTCCCCCCTTGAGGGGGAGCCAAAGGAGGCGAAGCCTGCTTTGGTGGGGGGACTTGGTTCGGTGGGCACTAAACTATGGCCCCCCACCTGAGCCACTGCGGGCTTGCGCCCTTGTGCCTCTGGCTCCCCCTCAAGGGGGGAGCTATTATGGGTTATTGTGGGTGGCGTAGTCTGACCCGTAGTAGTCTGAGTTGATCGGGATCGGTGTTACGGGGGGTGAGAATAAAATCATGTCGTTGATGATACTGATCGCGAAAATGCAGTATGACCCACTGTGGATGAACCAAACAATCGGATAACAATCGCAGTGTTGTTTTTTGTGTGCCTTTGTAGAGAGACCATTCATCGGTGCGGCTCAGGTGCAGGATCAGGCGGGGGCGGCGACGCAGGGCGATGAAACGACGCACAGATTGCCCCAGACAAACCGACAGTAACAGATAACACAACAGCTTCAACGCCGGGGCCAGTAGCGCAATATGCACCGCCAGGCAGGCACCGAGGGTACAGCAAACCGCCAGCCACAAGACCCCGTGCAGGGGCCGATAGACAAAGCTCAGTGCGGATTCATACGGGTTACCGTAGCCTGCTCCCTTGTCGGCATCTGCGACTTGCAATCCCTGCTGATCAAACATACTATTGACTCCTTTGATATCGGCCTGAAAATGGAAACCCTGACAACACAAAAATGACTAAAGACAGGATAATACAAATGAAACCGGACAACAAGTCACAAGCTGAGCAAGACCCGGCAAAGAAAATACCACAGCCGCCCCCCTCTCAACAGATCAACGAAACAGGCGGGCCCAAAGGGCCGGAACCAACGCGCTATGGCGATTGGGAACGCAACGGACGTTGCATTGATTTCTGAGATTGCTGATGAGATCTGCAAACACCCACCCCACTGACATTTCCCGGACCACACTGAATACGCCCGGAGCCCGCTTATGTCCGATATAAAAACACCGTTATCGCCGCATTTACAAATCTACAAACCGCAGTTAACATCGGTGCTGTCTATCACCCACCGCGCGACCGGCATCGCCCTCTGTCTGGGCGCTCTGCTACTGTGTTGCTGGCTGGCCGCCATCGCCTACGGTGACCCGGCCTACGCCCTGCTCCTTGAACAGTTGCAACAGTGGTATGGCATGGCGGTGATGATCGGCTTTGTGTTCGCGCTTTACTATCACCTGCTCAACGGGATACGACACCTGTTCTGGGATATCGGTGCCGGGCTGGATCTGGAAAGCACCTACCGTTCCGGTTATGCCGTAGTTACCGGCTCTGTGCTGCTGACCGCGATGACCGTCTATGTGAGGCTGAACCTGTGAGTGCGGCCACTGCAAGACAGAGCACCCGTCACTGGTGGCATCAACGGCTCACCGCGATTGCGCTGGCACCGCTCTCGGTCTGGTTCATTTACGCGCTGACCACCTTGCCATCAATTGAATATGAAAGCGCCCGCGACTGGGTCGCCGCCCCGCTGACCACCGTGTTGCTGATCATTTTCATCCCCTGTCTGTTTCATCACGCACAATCGGGCATGCAAGTGGTGCTGGAGGACTATGTCAACTCCGACTCGCAAAGAGCCGTCATGATTACGCTGGTCAAATTGACCGCCGTAGTGGCCGCCGCAATCTCCATTGTGGCGATACTCAAAATCTATATCGGTAACTAACGCGATGACCACCGCCCGCGACATCATTCAACATCAATATGACATCGTGGTCGTCGGTGCCGGCGGTGCGGGTTTGCGGGCCACCCTTGGCATGGCCGCCAAGGGCCTGAAGACGGCCTGTGTCACCAAGGTCTTTCCGACCCGCAGCCACACCGTCGCCGCCCAGGGCGGCATGAGCGCGGCACTGGGCAACATGGGAGAAGACGACTGGCGCTGGCACATGTATGACACCATCAAGGGCTCCGACTGGCTGGGTGATCAAGACGCCATTGAATATATGTGCCGCGAGGCCATACCGGCCGTGATTGAGCTGGAACATTTCGGCGTGCCCTTTTCCCGCACCGGCGATGGCAAGATTTATCAACGGCCCTTCGGCGGTATGACCACGAATTACGGCGAAGGGACGGCACAGCGCACCTGCGCGGCCGCCGACAGGACCGGCCATGCGATCTTGCATACCCTCTACCAGCAATCCCTGAAGCATGACGCGGAGTTCTTTGTTGAATACTTCGCCATTGATTTGATCATGGACGGTGATGTCTGCCGCGGGGTGCTGGCCTGGAATCTGGAAGACGGCACACTACACGCCTTCCGCGCCCATACCGTAGTGCTGGCCACCGGCGGTTATGGCCGCAGTTATTTCTCCTGTACTTCCGCCCATACCTGCACCGGTGACGGCAATGCAATGCTGTTACGCGCCGGCCTGCCCTTGCAGGATATGGAGTTCACCCAGTTTCATCCCACCGGCATTTATGGCGCCGGTTGCCTGATTACCGAGGGAGTGCGCGGTGAAGGCGGCTACCTGACCAACGCCGATGGCGAACGTTTTATGGAACGCTATGCACCATCGGCAAAAGACCTCGCCTCGCGCGATGTGGTGAGCCGCTCCATGACGATGGAGATACGCGAGGGGCGCGGCGTCGGAACAGAGCAGGATCATATTCATTTACATCTGGAACATCTGGGCCCCGAGGTGATCCACAAACGCCTGCCCGGTATCGCCGAGTCCGCGCGGATCTTCGCCGGCGTTGATGTCAGCAAAGAACCTATCCCGGTATTGCCGACTGTGCATTACAACATGGGCGGCATCCCGACCGATTATCACGGCCAGGTATTGACACTGAAAGACGGCAACCCGGAAACGCCGGTAGAGGGCTTGATGGCGATCGGTGAGGCGGCCTGTATCTCGGTGCACGGTGCCAATCGTCTGGGCTCCAACAGCCTGCTGGATCTGGTGGTGTTCGGCCGCGCCGCGGCCAACCACGCGGCGGAACATATCAAACCCGGTACACCGCACAAGCCGCTGCCAGACTCGGCCTGCGACATCGGCCTGACCCGGCTGGATCGCCTGCGTCACGCCTCCGGTGAACAACGGACGGCGCAAATACGCGATGCAATGCAACGCACGATGCAGACCAACGCCGCCGTGTTCCGCACCGGTGAGGTATTACAGGAAGGCATGCAAAAGATGGCCACCATCTACGCCTCATTCAGTGATGTGCAGGTCACTGATCGATCACTGATCTGGAATACCGATCTGGTGGAGACGCTGGAGTTGGAAAACCTGTTGCAGAACGCGCTGGTCAGCATTCATTCGGCGGAGAACCGCAAGGAGAGCCGCGGCGCCCATGCGCGCGAGGATTATCCGGAGCGGGATGATGAGAACTGGATGAAACACAGCTTGTCCTGGCTGGATATTGACAGCGGCGCGGTGACATTCGCCTACCGGCCGGTGCATCTGTTCACTATGTCCGATGATGTAGAGATGGTGCCGCCGAAGAAACGGGTATACTAATACCTGTCTGATAACGACTAACACAACATACTGATACAAGACCATGGCAAAATTCAGCTTACCAGCAAACTCAAAAGTCAAACGGGGCAGCAAGCGTTGCTCGGCCGGGGATGCCAAACACCGGAAGACCTTCCGCGTGTATCGCTGGGATCCCGACAGCGGCGACAACCCGCGTCTGGACAGCTACGAGATTGATACGGACAAATGCGGCCCGATGGTGCTGGATGCACTTATCTATATCAAAAACGAGATTGATCCGACCCTGACCTTCCGCCGCTCATGCCGCGAGGGGATCTGCGGTTCCTGCGCGATGAACATTGACGGCACCAACACCCTGGCCTGCACCAGAGCCATTGACGAAGTCAAGGCCAATGTCAAAATCTACCCCTTGCCGCATATGCAGGTACGCAAGGATCTGGTGCCGGATATGACAAACTTTTACGCACAATACGCCTCCATCAAACCCTGGATACAAACCCACACCCCGGCACCGCCGGACAGCGAACATCTGCAAACCGTCGCCGACCGGGAAAAACTGGACGGCCTGTATGAATGTATCCTGTGCGCCTGTTGCTCCACTTCCTGCCCCAGCTACTGGTGGAACAGCGAGCGTTATCTGGGGCCGGCGACATTATTGCAAGCCTATCGCTGGATCATTGACAGCCGCGATGAAAACACCGACCAACGGCTGGATGAGCTGGAAGATTCCTTCAAGCTCTACCGTTGCCACACCATTATGAACTGCACCAATACCTGCCCCAAGGGACTGAACCCGGCCCGGGCCATTGCCGAGATCAAAAAACTGATGCTGTCCCGCAGTGGTTAGCAGGCATGGAGCAGTCACAGCTTTCGCGCTTACGCTGGCGTTGTCGGCGCGGCATCAAGGAGATGGATTTGTTGCTACTGCGTTTTCTGGAGCAGGTATTACCGGGGCTGGATGAGCGGCAGCAGGAGGTCTTCAGTCAGTTGCTGGAAGAGGCGGACCTGGATATCTATGCCTGGATCACAGGCCGTGCAACACCGCAACAGACCGCCTACCTTGATATTGTCAGCCACCTGCAAACCCTGGCGGAAAAACCATGAAGCCGGAGCAACAGACGGTACGGGAGACACTCACCCGACCCGGTCTCGCGGCCCTGACGGATCGTTCGGTCATCCGGGTAACCGGAGCGGATGCCACTGATTTTCTGCACGCACAATTCATCAGCGATATTCAAAACATGCCACCCGGCTCGGCCGGCCTCAGTGCCTGGTGCAACCCCAAGGGCCGCAGCATTTGTAATTTTGTTATCGCGTTTGATGGCACTGCCTACACACTGGTATTGCCCCGCGCCTTGCACCGCGCCTTCTGCCAACGGTTGCAGATGTTTATCCTGCGGGCCGAGGTAACAGTGGAAGACAAACTGGATGAACTGGCATGCACGGGCTTGTTGTATGATGATCAGGCACTGCCGGACAACGCTGCGATACCGGAGGTCGCCAAAAATCATTGCGTTGAGCATCAGGGGATACTGGCGATGGCCTATCTGGATGGTTGCAGCCTGTTGCTCAGCGAGGTCGCGCGAGCGCAAACCCTGCGGGAGGATTTGGCGGCCACTCTGGCCGTGTATCAGCAGGCGCAATGGACATGGATGGAGATTCGGCAACGCTGCCCGTGGCTGGATGAGGCCACCACCGAGACCTTTATCCCGCAGGAAATGAGTCTGGATGAATTCGGCATTATGTCCTTTGACAAGGGTTGTTATCCCGGTCAGGAGATCATTGCCCGGATACATTATCGGGGTGAAGTGAAACGACGCCTGCACTATGCAAGTTGTGATACCGACACGCCTATCCCGTCCGGCGGCAAGGTTATTGACAATGCAGGTAACAAGGCCGGTGTGATCGTCACGGCGGTGCGGACGGACAAGACGCAACGCCTGTTGTGTGTGATTGATGCGCGCTACGCACAGGATCAGGTGTTACATATTGACGGCATGGACAAGACCATAGTCACCTTGCATTGACATCAGGCCGAATGCAACACCGCTACAACTCAACATTCAAACCGGCCTGGTGGTTGCCCGGGGCGCACCTGCAAACGATATGGCCACGGTTTTTCCGGCGCTACCTGGCAAGGCCATTGCTACAACCGGAACGGCTGGAGTTGCCCGATGGTGACTTTGTCGATCTGCTGCAGACCGAACCCGGCGACGGCCCGCTGGTGTTGATCTTCCACGGCCTGGAGGGCGGTATCCACTCGCACTATACCAAACCGATGATAGCGGCCTTACACCGGCAAGGCTGGCAGGTGGTCTTGATGCACTTTCGCGGTTGCAGCGGCGAACAAAACCGACTGCCACGGCACTATCACTCCGGCGATACCGGGGATATCGCGTTCCTGATAGATACCATGCACCGCCGCTATCCCGATCGTCACATCGCCGCCGTGGGCTATTCCTTGGGCGGCAACGCCCTGCTCAAATATCTGGGCGAGGCCGACCGGGCACAACGGATTTGCGCGGCGGCGGCCATATCGGTGCCCTTCTCGCTGAGAAACGGCGCGGAAAGACTCAAGTACGGTTTATCCAGGATATATCAACACTATCTAATCTCCGCCCTGCAAAAAAAAGTGACCGACAAGTTCGCCGACAAGACAGCACCTATCCGGATCGATCATATACACACACTGAACACTTTTTGGGATTTTGACGAACACATCACCGCCCCCCTGCACGGTTTCTCCGGCGCCGAGGAATACTATCGGTTGAGTAGTTGCAAACAATTTCTGCACAAGATCACCGTCCCCACACTACTGCTACATGCCGCCGATGATCCGTTCATGACGCCGGAGGCAATCCCGACACCGCCTGAATTGTCCGCCCGGGTGACACTGGAACTGTCCAGACACGGCGGCCATGTCGGATTTGTCGGTGGAAAATGGCCCTGGCTCCCTATATACTGGCTGGAACACAGAGTCCCTGAATTCCTTAAACACTATTTATAAGTCTATGCACTACCCGACACATCCGGCACGGCCTGTTTATCTGGCACTGGTCATCTTCTGCACCGGTCTGCTGAGTTACGGCTACTATCTGCAATTCGCGCAAGGTCTGGAGCCTTGCCCCTTGTGTATCCTGCAACGCCTTGCCTTTATCGGTGTGCTGTTGTTCTGCCTGCTCGGCCTGCTACACGGCCCCGGCAAAACAGGGGTACGCCTGTACAGTAGTTTGGCCGCCATCAGCGCCGCCCTCGGCATCGGCATCGCCGCCCGTCAGGTATGGTTGCAACATCTGCCGACGGATCAAGTCCCCGACTGCGGCCCCGGCCTGGAGTTTATGCTACAGGCATTCCCGCTGTCAGAGGCAATACAGATGATACTCAAGGGCTCCGGCGAATGTGCGGAGGTGGATTGGCTGTTCCTGTCCATGAGCATCGCCGAATGGAGTCTGGCGTGTTTTATACTATTACTAATCGTGTTGCTGACGCATATCGTTGGCTATCGGGGAACGCCGTCTTAGCAGAAATGACGGCAAGGCAATACAATGCCCAGGGGTCTGAAACCGTGCCAAAAACTATTGTCTTCCGGCTGCTCCTGCTCATTGCATCAAGCCAGTTCGGGGCCTGCTCGCTGGATGCCGGGACCAATGTGGAGACCGGTACCCGTGACAGTATTCTGCATGCCGGTAATGGCACCGAGCCGCAGGATTTGGATCCCCATGTCGTAACCGGCATTACCGAACACAACATTATCATCGCCCTCAACGAGGGACTGGTCAGCAAGCATCCCGAAGATTTGTCTATCCGGCCGGGCGTGGCCGAGGCCTGGCGGCTGGCCGGGGATGGCGTGACTTACACCTTTACCCTGCGGGAAAACGCCAGATGGTCTAACGGTGAGCCGCTTACCGCAACGGATTTTGTCGGCTCCTGGCGGCGGGCCTTGCTGCCCGGTCTGGCCAATGCCTATGCCTATATGCTGTATCCCCTGAAAAATGCGGAGGCGTTCAACCGGGGGGAGATCACGGATTTTGAGCAGGTCGGTGTCAAGGCCGCGGACGCGCGGACGCTGGTGGTTCAGTTACACCGACCGGTGCCGTATTTTTTGCAACTGCTGGATCACTACAGTTACTTCCCCGTACCCGTTGCCGTGATCCGGCAACATGGCGCGCTGGATGAACGGGGTGCGCGCTGGACCCGGCCGGGCAATCATGTCGGCAACGGGCCGTATAAACTCAGTGAGTGGTTGATGAATCGTATTATCATCGTTGACAAGAATCCGTACTATTGGGATGCGGACAAGGTCACTATCAACACCATCAAGTTTTATCCGATAGACAATACCACCACCGAAGAACATATGTTCCGCGCCGGGCAGTTGCATCTTACCAATACGATACCGATAGGAAAGATGCAGGCCTACCAACAAAGCCAGGACCCGGCCTTGCGTGTTGATCCCTACCTCGGCACCTATTATTACGCCCTCAACACCACAGTCCCGGCCCTGCGCGATGCCAGGGTGCGTCGTGCCCTGGCCATCAGCATTGACAGGGAAAGTATCGTGCGCAAGATCACCAGAGGCGGGCAACTGTCGGCCTACAATTTCACCCCGCCTGACACCAATGGTTATACCGCCCGCGCCCGAATGGAATACAACATAGACAGGGCGAGACGCCTGCTCGCAGAGGCCGGCTTCCCCGATGGCGAAGGGTTTCCGGAACTGACGATCACCTACAACACCAGTGACGGACACAGAAAGATCGCGATCGCGATACAGGAGATGTGGAAACAGGCATTGAACATCAAGGTGGGTTTATTGAATCAGGAATGGAAGGTGTATCTGGATACCACCAAGGGTATGAACCATCAGATCGCCCGCGCCGCCTGGATCGGTGACTACTTTGACCCGGGGACATTTCTGGATCTGTTCATCACCGACGGTGGCAACAACATCACCGGCTGGTCAAATGCCGAATACGATGCCCTGATCCAGACCGCCGCCGATACGCCGGATCAGGCTGAACGTTACGAACATTTCCAGCGGGCCGAGGCCATTCTGATGGCGGAGGCCCCTGTTATCCCCATTTATACTTACACCCGGCAGATGTTGATGTCGCCGGATGTCAAAGGCTATTACACCAACATCCTGGACTATCGCTCGTACAAGGATATGTCGCTGGAAGAAAACGATCCGACCCCGTAACCATGTCGCGCTATCTACTCCAACGCATCTTGCAGGCCGTGCCGGTGTTACTGATCGTGATCTGCGTCACTTTCCTGCTGATACATGCCGCACCCGGCGGCCCCTTTGATGAAGAGAAGGCGGTACCCGCCGACATCCTCAAGCAACTCAATGCGCGCTACAAACTGGATCAGCCATTGCCGGTGCAACTGGCCGATTATCTTGTCAGGGCCGTGCAAGGTGACCTGGGGCCGTCGTTCAAATTCCCCGGCCGTAGCGTCAATGAGATCATCGCCGCCGGATTTCCGGTGACACTGGAACTGGGCCTGCTGGCCCTGACATTCGCCCTGTTGCTCGGTGTCGGCAGCGGCATCATCGCGGTGTTACGCCCCAACAGCTGGTCGGATTACCTGCCCATGTCCCTGGCCATGCTCGGGATCTGCCTGCCCTCCTATGTGCTGGGCCCGTTGCTGGTGCTGCTGTTCGGCATCCATCTGGAATGGTTGCCGGTGGCGGGCTGGGGCTATATCCCCGGTGACAAGATCCTGCCCGTCGTCACACTGGGGCTGGCCTATGCCGCCTACATCGCCCGCCTCAGCCGCGGTGGTCTGCTGGAGATCATGTCAGCGGATTTCATCCGCACCGCACGGGCAAAAGGTCTGGGTGAAGGGATGATCATCCTCCGTCACGCCCTGCGCGGAGGACTGTTACCGGTCGTATCATTTATGGGGCCGGCGATGGCGGGGCTGATCGGCGGTTCATTCGTCGTGGAGACGATCTTTCAGATCCCCGGTCTGGGTCGTTACTATGTGCAAGCCGCGTTCAATCGTGACTACACCTTGATCCTCGGCATGACCCTGTTCTTCTCCGTGTTGATCGTCGTGTTCAACCTGCTGGCTGATGTTGTCACGGCCTGGCTGGATCCCCGGATACGCCGCGGCGGTATTGACTGATGCATACCGACACGGTTCGCACGACGGGACGATCCCTGTGGCAAGATGCCGGCAGGCGTCTGTACCGCAACAAACTGGCGATGATCGGTCTCGGTGTCAGCCTGTGTCTGACGATCATCGCCATACTCACCCCCTGGATAGCACCGTATTCCTATTCCGCACAAGACCTGGCCCTCGGTGCCAGCGCGCCGTCGCTGCAACACTGGCTGGGCACCGACACCTTCGGTCGCGATATGCTGACCCGCATCATGTACGGCAGCCGCATCTCACTGGCGGTGGGCTTTCTGGCGACCGCGGTGGCCCTCGGCATAGGCGTCACCTGGGGCATGCTCGCCGGTTATCTGGGCGGCCGGGTGGATGCCGTGATGATGCGTACTGTGGATATTCTCTATGCCCTGCCCTTCACTATTTTTATCATCTTGCTGATGGTGGTTTTCGGGCGCAACATCCTGTTGTTGTTCCTGGCCATCGGCGCGGTGGAATGGCTAACCATGGCCAGGGTGGTACGCGGTCAGGTAATGAGTATCCGCAAACAGGAATATATTGAGGCGGCCATCACGATGGGGCTACCCGGTCGGCAGATTATATGGCGTCATGTGCTACCCAACATTGCCGGGATCATCGTCATTTACACCACCCTTACGATCCCCAATGTCATTTTGCTGGAATCATTTTTAAGTTTTCTGGGCCTCGGGATACAACCGCCGCAAAGCTCCTGGGGTTTGTTGATCGCCTACGGCATTGAGTCGATGGAGGAATATCCGTGGCTGTTGTTCTTCCCCGCACTCACCTTGTCACTGGCCCTGTTCTCACTGAATTTTCTCGGCGACGGTCTGCGCGATGTGCTGGACCCGAAGATCGCCGATGACTAATCCGGCCCGCAACACGATGAATGTTCTGCAAGTAGAGAACCTGAATGTCAGTTTCCACACTCGCAACGGCATCGTCCGCGCCGTGCAGGGCCTGGGCTTTGAGGTGGCCGCAGGCAAGACCCTCGGTATCGTCGGCGAGTCCGGCTCGGGGAAATCGGTCAGCTGTCTCGCCCTGCTGGGGCTGCTGGCCTCACCACCGGCGCGGATACAGGCCGACAGGGCCGAGTTTGCGGGGACCGATCTGTTACAACTGGATGCCGGACAACTCCGGCAGATACGCGGCGACCGTATCGCGATGATCTTTCAGGACCCGATGACATCCCTGAACCCTTACCTGACCGTCGGCACCCAACTGATGGAACCCCTGCTAATACACCGCAACATCGGCAAGGCCGAGGCACGGGAACGCGCGGTCGCGGCACTGGCCGAAACCGGTATCCCGCAAGCGGCAAAACGCCTGGCCTGTTACCCGCATGAATTTTCCGGCGGTATGCGACAACGGGTGATGATCGCGATGGCGATGATCAACAAGCCGGCATTATTGATCGCAGACGAGCCCACCACCGCACTGGATGTCACGGTGCAGGCACAGATCCTTGAACTGATGCAAAAGCTCCGGCATGAACACCAGCTGGCGATGATCTTTATCACCCATGATCTGGGCGTGATCGCCGGTCTGGCCGATGAGTTGCTGGTGCTGGAACAAGGCCGTTGTGTGGAACGCGGCACGGTGGATACTATTTTCCATCACAGTCAGGCACCTTACACTCGCGACCTGCTGGCGGCGATCCCGAAATCGGCCAAGCCGGCACAATACAAAAACACCGCCGCCGCAGACACTCCCCCCCTGCTTGAGTTGGCCGATGTCAGTATCTCCTACACTGATCGCGATCACACACCGACAAACAACGTAGTGGAAGATGTGCATATCACTTTGCACAAGGGGGAGATCCTCGGCCTGGCGGGCGAATCCGGTAGCGGCAAATCCACTCTGGCGCGGGCACTGGTCAGGTTGGTACGAATCAACTCGGGACGTATCAGCTTGCACAACAAAAACATCAGCGATCTGTCCGACAGCGACTTCACGCGCATCAGGCCACAGATACAAATGATCTTTCAGGATCCCTACGCCTCGCTAAACCCGCGCATGACCGTACATGACTGTCTGGCGGAGGCCATCGCCTGCAAACAACAGCTACCCGACCAGCAACTGACCGAAAGAGTCGTGCAACTGCTGGAGGAAGTAGATTTGCAAAGCACACAGCTATACAACTATCCGCATGAGTTCTCCGGCGGGCAACGGCAACGCATCGCGATCGCCCGCGCGCTGGCACTGGAGCCGGAACTGATCATCGCCGATGAGCCGGTCTCGGCACTGGATGTAACGGTGCAGGCACGCATACTGGAATTGTTCCTGCGGCTCAACCAGAGGCATCGCCTCAGCCTGATATTCATCTCCCACGATTTATCGGTGGTGCGCTATATCGCCGACAGAACCGCTATCCTGTACCAAGGCAAGATCGTTGAACTGGACACAACCGAAAAGGTCTTTCAGCAGCCGCAACACCCCTATACCCGCAGCCTGCTGGCGGCAATCCCCGAAGTGTATGTCTCAGATACATTATGAGATGTTTAGATTGTGCCCGGCATCGGTCCCCCCACCAAAGCAGGCTTCGCCTCCTTTGGCTCCCCCTCAAGGGGGGAGCAATCACAATGGCAAAGCAGGCTAACGCCTGCTTTGACTTTTCACTACACGCGCTGGCGGCTTCGGCTACCGGCACGAATAGCTCCCCCCTTGAGGGGGAGCCGGTGGCACAAGGGCGTAGCCCGTAGTGGCTCCGGTGGGGGGACATCGCTGATTTGTCTCACACACTGATCCGCTACAGAAACTTGAATAAAAACGGGTTTGGCCTGAAAATGGCCTGACACTTTCAACCCGGAAACCTCACTTGGACGCGATACCATTATCCCTGCTGTTTAGCTTTCTAATCCTGCTCATCTTTTTATCTGCATTTTTTTCCAGTTCCGAAACCGGCATGATGGCACTCAATCGCTATCGTTTGAAACACATGGCCAATGCTGGTCACGGGCCAGC
>JBPCXW010000158.1:0-15946 GCA_051008185.1 Gammaproteobacteria bacterium | reverse complement strand
GAGGCGAAGCCTGCTTTGGTGGGGGGTCAGTTCAATCCGACAAAAGTGCCGCCGTTTCTGTAGGTCAATTCCCGCATCAAGCTCGCAAATTTCTTATTGGTCTTCTTATATTCCGGATGCCCGGTGTCGCCTACCGGAAAGCCCACTGCGTTGATCTCCACACGGGGCCTGCCTTTACTGTCGCGCGGGTTGATCCTGTCCACTGCGTCAAGCACGTCCTCCATAGAACCACCGGGAAACTCATCACCATAGACATAGATACTGATCTTTTTGCTCTTGTCATAAAAAGCACGTATGGCGGTGATGATCCCTTCCATCGGGTTGCTGTTGCTGAAGGTGCGCCAACTGCGTAAGGCGTTGAGCATGGCCCTTCTTCTGCCAGGGGTGTCCGGAATCCAGCGGCCGCGGAACTGGGAAAACATATATTCCCCCATGTCACTCATGATCTGCACCCCCTTGAGCTGCGGGTAGGATTCAAGGGTATTGCTCATCTCCTTGATCACCCTGTCCCAATGATTGTTAAACATACTGCCGGAGGTATCAATGATAAAGATCAGATATTCCGCATCGGCGGATATCCCCGCCACCATATCGGTCTGTGCCACATTCCTTTGCGCCAGTAATCGTTTCATCTCTGCCGTCAGTTTTTGTAACGCAGCCTGATATTCTTTTTTGAGTATGGTACTGAAAGAAGAATCGTCACGCAATTTATTATAACGTTTCTGAATCAATTCCAGATCGGCCTGTAGTTTGGCCACCCGCTCATCCCATTCGGAGAGTTGTTCCCGTTTGTCGGTTAGTTCCCGGTTCAGGATTTCGGTCTCACCCCTGATCTCAAACAACTGCACTTGCAGATCACGCATGATCCCTTGCAGGGATTCCTCGCTGGTTTCCAGAATCGGTGTATCACCGGTACGGGAGACCATCAGCAACAATATGATCGCCCCGAAACCACAGGTGATCACATCCAGAAAGGAGATGCTGAAGGCCTCGGTTATGCGTTTCTGTTTTTTCATGGCCAATCCGATCGTGGGCTGATGAATGAACCGTTGGTTTTTCGGATCAGTTGCCAGAAGGCGAAAGATGCCTGCACATCACCCTCCATCGGTGCCAGCAAGACATTGACAGGCACTCTGGCGGGGCTTTGCTCAATCGCCCGCTGAAACAGGATCAGCCGCTGTTTCGGGCTGATGGTCGTGCCGCCGAATGTCTTGGAACCCTGCGTAGGCAGGCCATCGGTGATCAGGTAGATATTATCCGGGGCGGGGCGTAGCCGTTGTGCGGCGAGAAAGGCCTTTTCCAGATTGGTGCCTTTTTCGGGGACGATGATTCTCAGGTGGTCAACGGTTTTTTTCACTGTAACCTGATCTTTGACATGCAGCCAGCGGCCACCGGTCTCGTTCAGGGCGGCCGCCGTGGCGGTGTTGAACAGGTACAGTTGATACTGGCTATCAACAGGCAGATTTGCCAGCAACCATTCCACCGTCCTGATGGTTTGTTGCCATTTTTCCGTCAGCCGTTTGCGTTCGTCACGCATGTTGCGAAAGCGCAGTATGTTCACCACCGTGCGATCCAGCATACTGGCGGATATGTCCAGCAGGATCAGGGAACGCTTGCCATTGAGTTTCAGGCCGGTGATATATTGCCGGTTGCCTTCTCCGACCACTCTTACCGCCTGCTCGCCGGTCTTGTTAATATCGTCCTGCACCGTCTCGCGTTGCTGTTCCAGTTTCAGGATGCGGTTCTTCAGCGCATCCAGTTCCATCGCGGTGGCGTCCGGCTCAAGGGTCTCGGTTAGTGCGGCCACCTCCCGGCTCTCTTCCATCACCTTATCGGCCAGACCCTGAGCGGTTTCCACCTGTTCCTCAATAGCCTCAATCGTGTTACGCAACAGTGCCAGATTTTTTTCACCCCGCAGCACCTCTTCTTCCAGCAACATCACTTCCGAGGCGGGGTCTTTTCGCGGTTCGGGAATGGGGGTGGTGTCAATCTGGTGTTTGATGATCAGAAACAGCAACACCGTGGCACCGAAGCCGCAGGACATGATGTCCAGAAACGACAGGTTGAATGCCAGCAGTGCGCGTTTGGGCTTACCCATGTCCTGTTAGCACTCGGATAGCCCGGATCGTGTCTGTTTGCGGTGTGCTGATGTCGTCGCCGCTGTGCAACTCGCGGCTGCCGGAGACCGGTTCGCCGTTCAGCCGGATATCGGCGGCGGCGTCACAGTCCAGCACCACGCCTTGCTGCTGTAGTCTGAACACGCAGTCAATCCCGTGATGTTTGTTGCGTAACGGCGGCTCGCCCGCGGCCAGATGCAGGCCGTCCGGCGTAACAGGCCAAGCCGCATGGCCGATGAGCAGGTGGGTGGCGGCGGGTCTGATGTCAGTGTTTGTAGCGAGTTTTTTCTTCGCCGCGGCACTGCGAACCGGCTTGGCATTGAGTTTGATTTCACTGGCGAAGTGTAGCTCGCCACCGGTGGCCGATGGCAACAGCGTAGCACCGCGGAATACCGCACGGTGATCCACCACAAGGCTGTCGCCAAGTTGTGCCCGTAGCCCCGGGACGATAGTCCCCCGGTGGTTCAACAACAGATAGTCACCGCTTGTCGCCGCCCTGATAGTCTTTCCTATCGTTTCGTGCAGTGCGCTCAGGGCCGGCATCAGTGCCTGTTTGTTCAGGCGTGTCTGATAGCGGGTCTGTTGGTAATTGATCTCCAGTGATACCTCGTCCCGCTGTTGCAGCGCCTCCAGACAGCCGGGTAGCAGGTCATACAGGGCCTGTTCGGTTTCCGCGTGGTGCAGCGGATCAAACCGTGATTGCTCTATAAACAAACCGGCGATCACATCCGCGCAACGATCATAAACAGTGCTGAGGCCGGTATCATCTATTACCTTGACATCAAGCCGTTTGACACTGTCCGTTACCTGTAGCTCGGTGATAACAGTCTGGTGCAAGGCGACATCCACATACTGACAATGACCTTCCATCGCTTTTCCGGCCACCGCCGCTACGGCCGCATCTACCATCGATGTCACGCCAAACGGTGCCGCCTCAATCAGCCCGGCGAGCAGGGACAGTTGCTCATCGGACAGGCTACCGGGCACGGCAAACACCATTGTCTCCGGTTTGCCGGCCTGCTCATGTATCAGGCGCAGGTGAGCAAAGGCCAGGTCTGCATTATGTCGGGCCAGGGTCGTGGTGGTCTTGAGTTTATCCAGACTGAGTTCAGACCAGAAGCGGCTATGGGTGTTTTGCGGATACAGACGCGCCATGCCCAGTGCGCGCTGCCCGAGTTCCAGTTTGTCGTTTAGCAGCACCGCCACGCCGGGGCTTTGGGTGATGATCTCCGTGCCGTTCGCCACCGCGACGTTGCTGTCATTCAGTTCCGCTATGAAACTCACCCGGCCCGATCCTCAACGTACCTGCAGGTGGCGTAACAGGTTCACATCACAATAGTTTTGTGTATCCAGTACCAGCCGTTCCTGTAGCAACTGCAACTGATGCATCAAAAACATAATAAAGATACTGATGATCAGGGCAATGAAAGTAGAGTTGAAGGCCACCCCCAGACTCACCGTCACGCCGACTATGTCGCCCGCCACTGCCTTGTGCGCCTGACCCAGGGCCTCACCGATACCGCGCACCGTGCCGATAAAGCCGATGGAAGGAATGGCCCAGATAATGTAGCGCACCATGGACAGTTCTGAATCCAGCCGGTCAGACTCGGTTTCACATACCTCCCGTATCGCGGTGGCCACATCCTGAATGTTGGCGGTGGAGCCGAAACGTTGTAACGCCGCCAGCAATGCCCGTGGCAACAGGTATTCCCGCTCGGTTTCCGGCAGGCCCTGCAAGGGCCGGGCGTATTGTCGGGTGTCTTCCGGCAGGATGCTGGTACCCGGCGTCACCTGCAACAGTGCCTGCGACAACAATTTTCTTTCGTGCAGGGCGATGCGGGTCTTCAGGCCGATGATCGCTATCACCCAGAAGGCCAGGACGAAACAGGCCTCCTGTTCAAAATCTTTTATCACGATATAAGCCGAACGTTTGACTTCATAAACCTCGCCCGCCTCCTGCCGGATGCGTTGTTCTTCCAGCATGGCATCAGCCTTGGGCCTGATCACCGTGACATACACGGCATGCACAATGATGATGGAAATAAACAGGGCGAATAATTGATACAGAAAATCTGCGGTTGGGTTGTGTTTCATAAGCATAGTTAGATATCCACGGGGAAAGATACATCTTTGTCTTCTGAAAGTTGCTCGGTCGGGTTGAATACCTCGGGCGGCAGGTCCGGCTCTGTTTGTCCGGCAGCCGTGGTCGGTTGTTGCGTCGTCTCCGATTCGGCCTCATCAACAGGCGCGTCCTCGGCAACGGCGGCGCAGCAGTACAGCAATAATGTGATCAAGACTTTTTTCATATCGTTATCCGGTTATGCTTACTCGGCAAAGCGGGCGATCCTGAAACCCACATCGTTGCGCGGTTCATTGCCATAGTCACGGTAAGACAGGCGTAACTCGGTAACCGTTCCATGCGCCCAACTGGAACCCCGGATGACATGAAACTCACCGCTGTCGGGGCCGAGCGGATTAACCAACACCTGTTTCTGTCCCGGCGCGACATCATAAAAATCATTCACCCATTCCGCCACATTACCGCCCATATCAAACAAGCCCTTGCCGTTGGCCGCAAAGCTCCCCACCGGTGCGGTGGTGCTGAAGCCATCAGTGTATTCATTGAGGATTTTACCAATAATATTGGCCGCACTGGTATCGGCAAAATTGCCGCTTTGCGCCTTCGGCGGCAATTTGGGGCCCCAGGGGAATTTCAGCATCAGGCCGCGTTGCGCCCGCGCCGCCCAGGCCCATTCCGCCTCGGTGGGCAGGCGGTAGCCTTCGGCGGCAGGGTTGATGCCGGTAATCCTGCCGTTTTCTTCCTTGTAGAACGGGGCCAGGGAATCCTTGTCGCTGAGCCAGTTGCAGTATTTTGCCGCATCCTGCCAGGTTACTCTGGTTGCCGGGTGCGGATCCGGGTCCAGAGAATGCCCTTGTATCGTGCCCGCGCTGTGGCGCGGCTTGAATTTTTTGAACTGGGCGTTGGTGACTTCATGCAGGCCCAGATAAAAGTTTCTGTTCAGTCTTATTTTTTGCAAGGTCTCGTTGGCGCGGCGGCCGGGTTCGCGTCTTGATGCACCGGCGGTGAATGTGCCGGGTTTCAGTAATTTCAGGGTTTGGCCGGCGTGGGTCTTGATCAGGGATTTGACGGATTCCCGTTTTAGCTGTTGCTCCGATTTCATCCGTATCCGGATCTGCTGATCAACGCCGGTATGCGGTGTAACATTTCTTTTTACGGTGACATATCCGTCGCGCCGCAGTTCTATCTTGTGCGATCTGGTGGGCAGTTGCAAGGTGGTGTTGGCCGCCGTCTGCAGGATGCCATTGACATAGAGTTGTGCATCGGCCGGCACGACACTGAACGCCACCTCCACCAGCTCCGCTGTCAGATTGATGGTAAAAGTCTGTTGCTCGCCCGATGTCGGTTTGACTGAGCGCGAGGCCGGTTTATAGCCTTGTTTGAACAACCTGATCTGTGCCGTCTTGTCCGGCGTCACGGCAAACTCCAGTGGTGTGAGTCCTTTATAGTCTCCATCTATGGTGACACTGGCACCGGCGGGGCGCGAGTTCAAGACCACGGTTGCGGCGGCCGCTTGTAACTCAATGTGCTCAAATGCCTGCGGCTCGTCGGCCTTGATGGTCACTGTCTGTCGCCATTGTTGATAACCACTGAGGCGTATGCTGATCTCGCGTTTGCCTTGTATCAGCTCGGCGCTGAGTGGGGTCTGCCCGATCAGCTTGTCATCCACATAAACCTCCGCCGCCGACGGTATGGAGGCAAACGTTACCTCCGCCCAGGCCGGGAGCAACTGCACCGATAACGATTGCTCCTGATCCATACCCTCAATAGTGATTTCCTGCCGGTGAGTCTGGTAGCGATGCAGAACGATCTCCACCTGGCGCGGCCCCGGTTGTAGATCATTGATCAGTACCGGGGTTGTACCTCTGGCCACATCATCTATCAACACCGTTGCCCCTTGCCGGGGTTGCGTATCCACTTGCAAGCGGCCGGGCAGTTTTATCAGGCTACGGGAGAGTGTCTGCGAACCTGTCTTGTCAACGGTCAGGGTCTCATTGAGATCGTAATAGCCGGGGGCGGTGATGTTCAGATCATATTCACCGGGCAGTAGCAAATAGCGGTTGCCCAGTTTCAACATCAGTATCCCGGCAATGCTGGTGTTGCTGTCCGGCGGCTCGGTCTGGATCTCCACCAGCCCGGCCCGAAACAGGAATAAGGCTATACCGGCGACACCGATCAGCGCTGCGGCAATGATTAGGGAGGGGGCCTTGCTACGGCGAACCCGGGTCTCGTCGGTGCCGGTGTGAGGTACAAACTGTGTAGGTATTATCCGTTTATCACTGTTTGTTGAATCGGTTTGTCCGGATTGTGTGTGCTTGTTGCTCATTTCAAATGCGCTTGACCAGAGTTACCGGCCGAGGGCGATCTTTTCCCGGCTGACGACGGATACCGGCGCAATGGTCTTGTCCGGTTCAACGACAAACTCCACCCGTACATCACGGTAGCCTTCACGCTGCCCCACCGCCACATAGCGGCCCGGACGCAGCACCAGTTCCTTGTCGGTGAACAGGCCCAGCTCACCGACCTTGTACAAGGTTACTTTGGTCTGGTTGTCGGATTGCAGGCGTACGCGGACGGGCGTATCGGCACGGGCAATGGCCAGCTTCAGGGCGGATACCTTTGTCGAGAATTTTTCCCCGGGGCTGGAGACTTTTTCTATGCCTGCCAGAAAGGTTGCGGTTTCATCAAACACGGCCCGATCATACAAACGCTCCGGCTGCTGCAGTATCTGATCCAGTCTGGTATGGATGTCGGCCCAGGTGCGGCTGCGTTCCAGACCCTGTTGTGCGGTTGCCAGATTGGCATTCAGTTTCAGTGCCGCGCGGTATTTTTCCATTGCCTGTCCCCAGGACTCGCTCGCCTCCAGTTCATCCGCCTGTTGCAACAGTGCGTTGATCTCCTTTGAGGTAAGACCGTGCCGGGTTTGATCCAGCGCGGCGGCGGCATCTCTGGATTTGGGGGATATACGCAGGGCCGTGGAAAAAGCCTTCCCGGCCTGTTCCAGTTTGTCATCTTGCAGATAGGCAAAGCCGTCTGACATGGCCTTGTTGAAACGTTGCTGGTTGAGCCGTTGATTGATTTCCTTGATCCTGTCAGCAGCCCCCGGGGTAGCCTTATCCTGTTGCAGGGCCTGTTGATAAACCGATTTCGCCTGCGGCAGGGCACCCTCCTGAAACAGTTGATCGGCACGGGAAAGCAGCGCAAATACCGCATCAATGTTGCCCGCCCGTTGTTTCCCGGCCAGTGCCCGCCGATCAATCGGATCAATCGCCAGTGCCAGCGCGAAGGCACCGTGCGCTTTTTCCGCATCACCTTGCAACAGTGCCTGATCACCGGCGGTAATGGATTCCTCAAACAATGCATCAACCCGATCCACCAGTGCATCAAGGTCGTTCTTTGCCTGTCTGTATTCTTTCGCGGCGGCGGTAAAATCCCGTTTGTTGTAATACCGATCGCCGGTCTGTGCATGTTGCATAGCCTTGTTGTAGTCGCCCTCCGCCCAGATGGTGACATTTTTCGCTTGCAGGATTTTATCCGCCTCCAGCATGTCGGCAAGAATATCCTGTGCCTCTTTACGCAATTCCGTTTGCCGCGCCTTTTGCCAGGGCAGGATGGCCGGCGACCCGGATGCGCCGGGCGTGCTTGCCGTGTCTGTCGGTTCGCTGACGGGGTTGGCCGTGTCTGCATCGGCGGTAGCGAATTTATCTACCAGATTGGGGAGTACAAATATCACGGCCAGAGCGGCCAGAAAAACCAGTGCCAACGAAAACAGCAGCAGATAGTTAGTAGTAGATACTGTCCGCGACCTGCCGCTATTGCCCTTGCCCTCGTCGCTCAGGTCAATGCCGGTCGGCAGGATCTTTTTGGTGCCTGTGTCTGTTTGAGTGTTGTCTGCCATAATGTCGTCCCGCAACGGTGGGTGGGATCATCCATGATCGTGCCGCATCAAGACGCGCATGGCAAGCCGCCGTAGCGTGATGGGGAAACCGGCCCTAGCCCGGTTCAGCCGATTCAGCCGGAACAGGTATGCCTGTTTCGCTGGTATAAATCTCTTTCAGCAATTCCTGCCACTGTTGATATTGTTCCTGCACCGTGCCGGTCAGGGTCACCGTGCGGTTTTCAAGTTTAACAGTATGCGGTTCAATCTCCGCATTGAGTGAGCTGGAGATTTCCTCCAGTGCCTCAACATGAATCTTGGCCTGTTCAAATTTATGCAAACCGCTTTGCACCGCCGCGGCACCGGCACCGATACCGACCACACCGGCGGCACGTGCCGTCCTGCTACCACTGCCTTGCGCCAGGATCCCGGCGAGCACCGCTAAAGCACCGCCGACGGTACGGGCACGGGCCTGCGAACGAACCTCTTTCAGGGCCTGGCTTTCTATATAAAACGCCTCGCGCCATTCCATGTAAGGCACCTGCATTTGTCTGGAGAAGGAATCATAGTATTGCTGCAAGGTATCAACAAAGACGTAATCACGTTCCCGTATCCGCCGTATTCTGTCCAGTACCGAATCATTCTCCGCCGGCAGGCGGCTGATACTGTGACGGCCGCGGCTATCGGTTTGCAAGTGACCTTCGTAAAACTCGGGGGCAAACTCTTTGGCAAACTTCAATTCGGCCACGGTGCGGATGGTGCGCAGAGCGTTGGGCTTCAACCGCTTACGGTATTGCAACATATCATTCGCGACCTTGTTGTAGAGCCCCTGAAACGGCTCGGCACGGGCATCCAGTGTGCCGTCATAGGCGAACTTGCTGGCCCTGTCGGTGTATTTTCGGTTGAACCAGACCTTGCCGGTGGCATCCTCTACCTGTACCTGCAATGCCAGGTTTTCACCATCGGATTTCAGGATTTTGGCATCCACCCAGACATCCATTTCACTCTGCCTGTCAGGTATCACGCGCACCGCGCCCCAGTTGCCGGTTTGTTGCAAGGTGTTTTTCATCATATTGGGCATGTAGCGGGCCTCGGCCTCGCGTATCCGCAGATGTACGCCTTCCTTCTCATCGCTTTCAGTCACACCGGGATCGAATATGCCGATACCCACATCAAGGATCAGATCTTCGGGGGTAGTTGCATCGTCGGTCAGGATTTCTTCGTGAGCCGCAGTCTTCACGGTGGTGGAGTTGCAACCCGCCAGCAACACTGCGGCAAGCAGTAGTGACAGGTGGGTAGGCAGGAACGGCTTACAGATTCTTTTTGTATTTTCGGTATTCATCCCACAGTTTCTCTCGTAATTCCGGATCGGGTTCTTTCATTGCGGCTTCGCGCAACTGTCTGGCGATCACATCGTCGCCTTCGGTACTGGCCAGGTCTGGTGGCACGACGCTTTCGCTTTTTACCTTTGCGTTCATGTCTTTTTCACCGCGTCGCTGGCTGTTGCTTGTCGGCGGCGGGGCGGTGTTGGCGGTACGCAGGGCCTCCAAATCACCTTCCTCGTCACCGAACAGGCCGCTACCACCGGCGTTGCTCGGCGGCAGGGAGCCGCCGGCACCTTCGCGGTTGGCCTCGTCGCGCACCGCTTCATTCTCGCGTAGTAACAGCCGGTCAAACTTGGCGAATTTTTTGTCCAGTTCGCCATCCAGCTGTGCCGTGTTTTCATCCCCGGTGCCGGCACTGCCGGGACGGTTATCAATCCCTGCCTCTGCATCGGTGTTACCGGTAGAGCCACCGCCGGCGGTAGCCTCATCACCTTCATCACCTGCGGCGACAGGTGGCTGTCCCTTGTCGCGTTTGAATGCCTCAAGCGCATCGGCCAGGATTTCATCGTCGGTTCTGCCGTCTCCCCCCGGGCCGCCGGTCTGTTTTGCTTGCTGTCCGGCGTCGGGCTGACCGCTCTTGGGGGCTGCGGGGGGTTGGCCGCTTTGGCCGCTGCTGACACCGCCGCTGCCTTGTTGTTCCAGACCGCCGGGCGGTGCCGGTGGCGAGGTTGAGGGAAGCCCCGCAGTGCCGGAGGACGGGGCACCCGCGGTGCCGGAAGTCGGGCCACCTGCGGTGCCGCCGGACGAGGGTGAGGATGTACCGCTGGACGAGGGCACGGTGGGCGATGACAGACAGGCCGCAAGCAAGCCGCAGGCCGCAAGGGTGCTGATTAGCCGGGTTGCTGTTTTTATGTTGGTCATCATGCTTGAATTATAGCCTTTTTCAGGTGGCGTGTGTTATCAGGTTTGATTCTCACAGCGGTGTAATGTTCCCGTTCGGGTGGTTGAATAAGGCTAATATCCGGCATTTATCCGCAACTTGCAAGCCGCTTTTGCCGCTTTCCCGGCAACTAAAAGGCGATGCCGATGTCCCGTGACAGGTGCTTTGCGTATAATATGGCGGTGACCGTAACTACAACTACTGGAATGACAGCCTGACAAGACTATGCCCCGACTGATTACCTTTTTCACATTATTTGCACTGTTTGCATCGGTGTTGCCCGCTCCGGTTGAGGCGGCGCCGTTTCGCTATTCCTGGGAGATACATGATCTGCTGGCCGTGGATGGCGACAGTGTTGAGTTGCGCGATGAACGGGGGCGTGTGCTGAAGACCTTGCCTACCCGTCAGTTGTTGCGTATCTATGCGGTGATGAAGGGGATAGAGAAGGCTGCCGAGGTGAATTCCCTGCTCATCATCGTGGATGGGGATGCACCGAATGCGTTTGCGACCAAGACCAGAGGCGTGTTGTTGAGCGAAGAAGATGTCGCCAAAAAACGGGCGGAGCGGGAGAAGGGTGATGCTTCCGTCAAGGCTATGGAGGACGAGGGCGGGCGGCGGATAGATGAAGAGAATAGTGTTGAGCTTAATGTCATCGGTATTAATTTTGCGATGCTGGATTTGTTGGGTGATGACATGCACATGGTGGCGGCACTGATAGGTCACGAACTGGGGCATCTGGTGCTGGACCATGGCGAGCGATCAAAGCCGCACAGACGTGTCAGCGATGCCGTGCGTAGTGCGGAATCCACGCGTTACAGCCGTGACCACGAGCGCGAAGCGGACTATATCGGCGTGGTCTGGATGGTGGAGGCGGGGTTTGACCCCAGCGGTGCGGTGCAGTTACAGGAGTTGATCTACAAGGCATCCAAACGTCGTGCCAGTTACAGTGCCTTTGTCGGTTCTCACCCTTCCTCTACGGAACGCATTGCCATCCTGAAATCCCTGGCGCGGCGTTTGTCAAAATAAGGCGGCGACTCTTTACAGCAGGACCCGAATCTGATTGCCGGTGCTTTGCACCGGTTGGCCGTCTTCAAAGCGGGGGCGGTAGCGTTTTGCACGCAGGGATTTTTTGGCCTTGCGACTGGCCGATTTGCTTTCCGGCGGATAAGTTTCGGTGATGGTGATGTTGCGGGGTTTGCCGTTGCGGGATACATCAAAGGTCGCCACTGCGTAGTTTTTTTCTCCTTCTTCCTTCAGTTTTTGATCCACCTCAGGCAACGGCAAGCGTAGTGCCGGTATGCTCACCGGCTTGCCGAAGATTTTTGCCAACTGCTCTTCACCGTCCGGGGCATCTGCCAGAATACGATATGCCCTGGTATAGATTTCCAATGCGGTGGAACGGCGATTCCGCAGCAGGTTCCAGTCACCCAGATGCACCAGGGCCAGGGCATAGTCTGTTTCCGGCAAGTTGGGATTGGCCTCATGGATGTCAATAATATGTTGCAAGGTGCGTCCCACTTTGCCTATCTGGCTGGCCACCGAGAGGTCTTTGGTTTGTTGCTTGCCGGAGTGGTAGCTCGGGTTCGGCACCCGAACGCTATGGCAGGATTGGGTGGAGCCGCCGTTGGGTAACATAATCGGGGTGCATACCATCTGCACCAGATCAGGGCTGCCGCTACCCTGAAACTCCGAGACCGGTCTGGACAGTATCTGGAACGCGATTTGATAATTCGCCAGGGCCTCGCCGTACAGGGCATCTACCAGCAGGGGATCGTCCTCCCCGTATTCCTCGCCCAAGATGGCGACCGTTCTGGAGAACAAGGCGGCTGATTCCTGCAAGGTGGAAATCGGGCTTCGTGACAACAGCCCTTCGCGATAGGCACGCAGTTTCCAACTGCCGACTTTTCTGACAACGGGGAGCAGGCGCGGGTCGGTGGGGTCGTAATTGCGGCGGTTGATCCACAATAATTGATGGTAGTTTTTATCGACTTCATCCCAGTTGGCACTGGCGATGTTACTCTCAATCAGTTGTTCCAGCACGATCAACAGGCTGATGCTGTGCAAACCGTCATTCACTCGCTGGATTTGTAGTGACCGTTCCAGAGCATCGGCGGCATGCTGGTGGTTGCCTTTTTGCTGATGTAGCAGGCCGATGCTGAGCAGATACTCACCGGTCTTCGGGTCGTAAATACCGTGTTCCGTTTCGTGCTGTTTTATTTTCTCAATGAAGTCGCTGATGGTCTGGTCAAGCTCGGGGGAGGGCGCCATCTGCTCCGCAGTCTCCGCAGCGGCCTGAGTGTCATCGTGTGTCTCGGCGCTGAGCGGGGATACGACTGCAAAGAGCAGGGCAGGTAGTGAGTACAGGGCAATATACGATTTCATAATCAGGCCTCCTCATGGTGCTGGGCAGTTTCAGTATAGACCATAGTCAAGTTTATTGGTTCCCACAAACGGGGCTGAATAGGCAACTCCTAATCTAATGTGTTTATTAGCTCAGTATTGTATTGCTTCATAATCGAACCTTTTACGGGATTATAAATCAGATTCATTTTATTCTTCAGATACACTTCGTTTTCTTCGAAATCAGATAAAATAACATTATTGTTATCCAAATCTAAAACAACATTTCTATTGCCTCTTTGTGTTATTTCTGCATGGCTACCACCATCAATGTAAACAAGATTTTTCCATTTATCAAGCATTTTAAAGTGGTGTCTATTTTCTGACCAGGAAAGTGGTACAACATGGTGTAATTCAAAGCCAATCTTTTTATCCACGCCGTGTTTCTTAAAATATTTGTATTTCTCACTCACAGATCTATTTAAACGTCTCTGGTTTTGATCACTAGCAAAACCATTTTTTCCTGTACTAAGCACAAGCTTATTTTGTCTAACTTCAAAGTATACAGTTTGGTCTAAGATATAAAATATTTGTGCAGCTTCATTATGCCAATTATGATAATCACGTTTATCTTCTTTTGTCCCGTTGAAGTTTTCAGGTTTTAAAGTTGATTTGAGTTGCTCTACAACTGCCTTTCTCTGCATGGCCGACATATCCCTATATTCTTCTATCAGTTCAATCGCTTTTTCAAGATTCACACTGAAACTAAAATCTGTATCAATGGCAGAAATGAAGAACATAAACTCATGAATTTCTATGTTGCTGATGTCGTTATCTGGGTCAAGAAGGATGTCCAACATTATATTTATACATCCACCAAGTAACTGATCGATCCCTTTTGAAAAAATAAAGTATTTATCCAAAATATTCTCTGCACGTATTAACTTGAGGCCTTGTTTTGTTATAGAGACATATTTAACCCTCCTGTTGCGTAAAGCTGGATCAATTGCATTTTTATTTTTGTCGTATCTTTCTATCAGCCGCATTCTATGCAGATCCACAAAAAGATTCTTCCTCATTGCATCCTGCGTGCCAATTCCTACAGATGATTTTGCTTCTTCACAGAATTTGGCATACTCATATTCCTCTGGTGTATTTTCCGGTCGTTTAGAAATGTCTGTTGTCCTAATGGTCATTAATGATCCATCTGGCACATACTTGTTTAGTAGATTCAGAATAGTCACAATCTGTTCCATTGTATATCTATTATGTTGAGACAAATGAAAGCCGCGATAATTATTGTCTTTTAGTCGCCGCTCTATGAATTTCAGTGCAAGGTTACCTTTGCTTATGTTCGTTATGGACATTTTGAGTGCCTTAAATTTTTTAATCCGGTGAAAAATAATACTTGGAAAGAACTATTATACAGTATTATTTATAGCTACTTTTCAGGTGTAAATTGGGGCGAAAATAAAAATGGCTGAGCAGAGTGCCCTCAGGCAACATGTCTGAAGGTCATTCGCTGGTCCAAGGCCACCTATCACCGATGGATCAGGCATTATGGCGATCTGGGCACCAAGGGCTGGAATATGGTCAAAGCAAGGTCGTCTGTCCACAGTCCCGGATTCGCCATCATGAGGGCCTACAGCAGTGCTACCAGCCGCAATACAGAGTACTTTCTGCGTGAGGTGTGCCGGGATACCCCTTTGAGGTCGTATTTCTCTGGGCGGATGGCTATGTGGAGCCGGCCAACGCCGCCTCTCGGCACGAATTCCACCACTTCTGCCGCGGCGAACTCAACTGTGGAGGCCATCAATCAGGTATTGCCTAGCTATCAGCCTTACTGTCGCCCCCTACCAGCATTGCCCTGAATACCCCAATGGCTTACTATCAACGACTTGCACAGGTATTCTGATGTTCTCACATATACCTGTCCAGTACGCCATATTTACACAGACAATTTTAAACCGTACAATGGACTAGAAAGAAGTACTAAAGTAGAGGCTAGTTAATCACTCGGCAAACATTGCCGTAAATATGTAGATGAGTTTGTTTTTAGATTGGATGAGGTAATTGTCAGCGAGGTGCACAAGAAAAACTACATAATCTGTTTCGGGCTACACCGGGCAAAACTATTATGTATATTGATTAACACAATGAGCTTATCTTTGATGGGGCAAAATGAGCAAGAATTTTCTAAATAAAGTATTTTATAAAAACTCTCAAAATATGTCTGAAGTTCCAGACAATTCAGTTAATTTAATTATAACTTCTCCGCCGTATTTCAATATTAAAGATTATTCAAAAGATGGTTATCAAAAGAACAGAAATGGACGTGTGTCCAAGCAACAAATTGGTGACATAAACGAATATGATCTTTTCATAAAGGAGTTGCTGAAAGTTTGGGTTGAATGTGAGCGGGTGTTGATGCCAAATGGAAAATTGATAATAAACACTCCTTTAGTTCCAATGAAAAGATCAGATTACTCTAGTCATTATAACAGGCATATTTTTGATCTTAATTCTGATATACAACATTCAATCTTATATCAAGAAAATACAAATATATTTTTGTATGATGTTTATATCTGGAAAAGAACAAATCCGAGTAAAAGTTTAATGTTTGGCAGTTATCCTTACCCAAGAAATTTTTATGCACAAAACACAAGTGAATTCATAACGGTGTATGGAAAAGACGGGAAACCAATAAACAACTTGTCAAATAAAATAAAAAAGGAAAGTAAATTAACTTCTGATGAGTGGGTTGAGTATACAAAGCAAATATGGGAGATGCCCATTCCAAATAAAAATGATATTGCTTTTGGAAAACATAGTGCAATTATGCCAGAAGAGATTGTGTACAGGTGTTTAAGGCTTTTTAGTTATGTTGGGGATGTTGTTTTAGACCCTTTTGCTGGGAGTGGGACAACATTAAAAGTTGCAAAGGAAGAAAAACGTAATTTCATAGGCTATGAAGTAATGAAAAGCTATAAAGATATAATAGATATGAAATTGAATAATAATGTGGATAAAAAGATTCAAAAAAATGAAATGCCGATAAACAAGATGAGAAAAATGGATTGTTTCAATTTCTTAAAAAAGATTGATGATGGTTGTGTTGATCTTGCTGTAATTGATCCTCCATACAATTTAAAAAAAGCAGATTGGGACACATTTAAGTCTGAAAAAGTTTTTCTTGATTTTACTTATTCCTGGATTGATGCATTGCTTCCCAAATTAAAAGAAAATGGCAGTTTATATATATTC
>JBPCXW010000157.1:0-8186 GCA_051008185.1 Gammaproteobacteria bacterium | reverse complement strand
CCTACAAGATCAGCTACAACCGGGGCGAGAAAGTCTGGGGCACAAGCACCCATCTCATCTACATCAACCTGAGCACCCTGCCCAGAGACAAACTGTCCAGTAACCCCTCCCTCCACGCCGCCTTCTACACGATGCTCTTCAGCACCGGGGCACTGGGGAAGGGTAGCAAGGCCCCGCCAGTGGGGGAAGTCATCAAAATTATCTTCAAAAACTCATCTATTAGGGATATAGTGATGAGATATCTGGTACGGGCAAATGAAGACCTTATTGATGAAATAATGGCTATACTCAAGAAAATGCAATCAACAGAAGGAGATGAAACCATGAATAATATAGCAACACAGTTGAGAGCCGAAGGCAGAGTCGAAACGCTGACGCAACTATTACAACGCAAGTTCGGCCCGTTGCCGCAGAACATACAGCAACAGCTCACACAAGCCACCCCGGATGATCTTAAGGCGTGGGCCGATAAGATACTTGATGCCCCGTCGTTGGAAGCGATCTTTGGCAAACAGCCTCGGCACTAATGTCAAAACAGGCTACACTGCCATCAACGGACAAGGCGACCCGCCAGCGCCTGTCCGGCCTGCTCAGCGAATGGGGTACGGCGGGTGCCCATGCCAGACTGGCGAAAATTGACGCAGAATCGGCCCGGCGTATCCATCCCAATGATAGACAAAGGATATAAAGAGCACTGGAAGTCTATGAAATGACGGGAAAAAATCTGTCCGACCTGCTGGCGGCAGGGTGCCACCCGGCCCTGGCGGCGATGCCGTTGAAGTTTGTGCTGGCACCGACCGA
This sequence comes from Gammaproteobacteria bacterium, assembly GCA_051008185.1. Classification (GTDB taxonomy): domain Bacteria; phylum Pseudomonadota; class Gammaproteobacteria; order Eutrophobiales; family Eutrophobiaceae; genus CAXMWX01. Next base: position 7,385 of record JBPCXW010000157.1, on the reverse strand, counting down.
CCGGGCGGTGCTGCATCAGGCGGTGGAGCAGCGTTTTGATTATGCAGACATCCCCTGCAATCAGGCTTGCTTTGTATTACAATGGGTACCCGGATTCGTTTTAGCCGGCAATAATAATTACAACATCAGCTTTGAAGGAGGCGACTCATGAGTAAGAGTCACACATTGCAGGACCCTTTTCTGAACATTTTGAGAAAAGAGCGAGTTCCTGTTTCAATCTACTTGACGAACGGAATTAAATTGCAAGGTCAGATTGAGTCTTTTGATCAATTTGTCATTTTGCTGAAAAATTCGGTCAGTCAGCTTGTTTATAAACACGCCGTGTCAACTATCGTTCCGGCCAAAGGTATCAAACTACCCCGTCTTGATGAAGAGAGTGTTGAATAACAAAAAAATGAGCCCGTATCTTGCAGGAAGTCACGCATAAAGTACGGGCCGGGCTTGTTCATATAAACTTCCGTCGTCCGCAGGACAACGAAGAGTTTGACGAATTTGTATTGCTGGCCGAGTCTGCCGGTATAGAACCCGCACTGACCATCAATAGCAGCCGTACAAGCCCGGACGCGCGTTATTGCATCGGTAGCGGCAAGTTGCAAGAACTGGCGCAACAGGTGGCGGCACAGCAACTGGAATTGCTGGTATTCAACCACGCACTGTCACCGGCGCAGGAGCGCAACATTGAAAAGGCCGTCCGTTGCCGGGTGCTGGACCGGGTGGGCTTGATCCTGGACATCTTCGCCCGCCGGGCGCGTAGCCATGAGGGACAACTACAGGTGGAACTGGCGCAATTACAGCATCTTTCCACGCGGCTGGTGCGGGGCTGGTCACATCTGGAACGGCAAAAAGGCGGTATCGGTCTGCGCGGGCCGGGTGAGACCCAGCTGGAAACGGATCGGCGTCTGCTGGGCAAGCGCATCAAGACAATCAACAGTCGTCTCGGCGGGGTCAAGAGTCAGCGTCTGCAAAGCCGGCGTTTGCGCAAGAGCAGCCATATCCCGCAACTGTCACTGGTCGGCTATACCAACGCCGGCAAATCATCCCTGTTCAATGCGCTGAGCGGTGCCGGTGTGTATGTCGCCAACAAATTATTTGCAACACTGGACCCAACCATCCGCCGGGTTGAACTGGCGCATCACTCCAGTATGTTGCTGAGTGACACCGTAGGATTCATCCGCCACATCCCACCTGATCTGATTGAGTCATTCCACGCCACACTGGAAGAGGTGCGGGATGCCGATCTGCTGTTACATATAATAGATAGCGGCGCCGATTGTCAGTTGCGTATCGCCGAGGTCAATCAGGTGATTGCCGATCTGGGTGCCGAGGACATCCCGCAGATCATCGTCTATAACAAGAGTGACCTGCTGCGGGACGGGACTGTGCCGGCGATACGGCGCAACGGCACTACCCCGGCCGTCTGGGTCTCCGCCAAGACCGGGGACGGCATTGAGCAACTGAAACAACTGATAGCAGAGCGGCTGCGCAACGACGGCTTCGCCCATGAGTTGAAACTGCCGGCCACGGCGGGCAAGTTGCGTGCCAGCCTGTTTCGCCATGCACAGGTAACCTCGGAGCAGGCGGTGGAAAACGGCGGCTGGCTGATGCGGATTCAGGCGGCCCCGGCGGTGCTGGCCCGCTTGTGCCGGGAAAATGGCCTGAATATGGAACAGTTGCTGTGAGAATTGTGCTACTATTAGCCCCTGAGCCGCAAAGCCGATACTACTACGAGGCAAAATAATGAGTTGGAACGAACCACCTGACGGGAGAGACGACAAACAGGGCGACAAAAAGGGACGAGACCCCTGGGATCGTAACAACGAGGGGCCACCCGATCTGGATGAGATCGTCAAGAAAATGCAGGACGGTTTCGGCGGTCTGTTCGGTAAGCGCTCCACCTCACGCGGCGGTTCCGGTCGCTCCGGCGGCTCCGGCGCCAATACTTCCGCACTGTGGCTACTGGCAATTCTGGCACTGGCAGTGCTGGGTGCCTACAACATGACCCACCAGATTGATCAGCAGGAACGCGGCATCGTAAAACGTTTTGGTCGCTACAACACAACCCTGCAACCCGGACTGCGTTTCACCTTGCCCGCGCCGATTGACGAAGTGGTACGGGTCAATGTCGGTAAGGTGCGTGATATTGAACATCGTGCCTCCATGCTGACACAGGATGAAAACATCGTCGATGTGAAGGTCGCGGTGCAGTGGCGTATCAATGATCCTTTCAACTATCTGTTCAATGTAAAAGATCCGAACGGGACCTTGCGTCAGGCCACGGAAAGCGCGGTGCGCTCGGTGATCGGTAAAAGCGAACTGGATTTTGTCCTGACGGAAGGCCGTAGTGAGATCGCCTCGCGGCAGCGGGAGTTGATTCAAAAAATAATGAATGAAGACTACGCTGCCGGAATCCTGATAGTCACGGTGGCGATGCAATCGGCCAAGCCGCCCGATGCCGTCAAGGCGGCCTTCAATGATGCGATCAAGGCGCGCGAGGACGAGCAGCGTCTGGTCAATGAGGCCGAGGCCTATTACAACGATATTATCCCCCGTGCCAGAGGCAATGCCGCACGGGTGCTGGAAGAGGCCAACGGTTACAAGGAATCGGTCATTGCCCATGCGGAGGGTGATGCGTCCCGTTTTGAACAACTGCTGACGGAATACAAACGTGCCCCGGCGATTACCCGCAAGCGTTTGTATCTGGAGGCAATGGAATCGGTTCTGGCCAACACCGGCAAGGTGTTGATAGATACCGATGCAGGCAACAGCCTGATGTATCTGCCGATAGACAAACTGTTACAGAACCGGGGCGGTGGCGCTACCGGTATGCCGCGCCAGATGGATGGCGGCACGGCCACGCGCAATCCACAGGACCAGCCTGAGCGCAACAGCAACCGGACACGGGAGGCCAGATAACCATGTCAAGCAGAATAGCCCTGGGTTTTGTGATTGTTGCGGCGGTGCTGTTTTATCTGTTCACCTTCCGGGTGCAACAGACGGAGCAGGCCATCCTGTTCAAGTTTCGTGAGATCGTGCATTCCGACTATGAGCCGGGCCTGCATCTGATGATCCCGATTGTGAATACGGTGCAAAAATTTGAAACCCGCCTGTTGAATCTGGATCAGGAAGCAGAACCTTTTCTCACCGCAGAGAAAAAAGATGTGATCGTGGATTACTATGTGAAATGGAAGATCTCCGATGTGGAGAAGTTTTATATCTCTACCAAAGGTGATGTGGATGCGGCCAATAACCTGTTGAGCCAACGCATCAACCGCGCCTTGCGCGATGAGTTCGGCAAGCGCACGGTGCAGGAAGTGGTGGCCGGCGAACGCGGTGAGATCCTGGATGTGGTGGTCAGTACCACGGCACAGTTGCAGGACAAGATCGGGCTGACTTTGGTGGATGTACGCACCAAGCGTATTGATCTGCCGGAGGATGTCAGTAGCTCGGTGTATCAGCGTATGCGCGCCGAGCGTACCCGTGTGGCAAAAGACTTTCGCGCCCGCGGCGGGGAGGCCGCCGAGCGTATCCGCGCCGATGCCGACAAGGAGCGTCAGATTATTCTGGCCAATGCCTACCGGGATGCGGAGACGACACGGGGTGAAGGGGATGCAAAGGCCACCGAGACCTACGCCTCCGCCTTCGGCAAGGATGAGGAGTTTTATACCTTGTATCGGAGCCTGAATGCCTATCGCAACAGTTTCAGCAACGGCCGGGACATTATGTTGCTGGAGCCTGATTCAGAGTTCTTCCGTTACTTCAAAAATGTGCAAGGCAAGTAAAGCCATCAGTCGGCAGAAAACGCCGGGGTCGCCCGGCTTTTTTATGATGTGTCGGCAGCGTGACTAAGCCGACGGGTATACAACAGTGTGGGTTGATATTCTTTCCGCTGTCGCGCTGGTTTTTGTGCTTGAAGGCATCATGCCTTTTCTCAATCCCGAGGGTCTGAAAAAAATGTTCTCCATCGTAAGCCAGATGAGCAATGGTAGTCTGCGTGTGCTGGGTTTGTGCAGCATGGCAGTGGGGCTGGGTATGTTGTATGTGGTGCGCCAATGAGTAGCGGCGACAAGTGGCTGTTGCCTGAGGGCATAGAAGAGGTGTTGCCGCCGCATGCGGCGGAGCTGGATCGTTTGTGTCGGCAGTTGCTGGATTTGTTTCACACCTGGGGCTATGAGTTGGTGCTGCCGCCGCTGGTTGAATATCTGGATTCCCTGCTGACCGGGAGCGGTGAGGATCTGGAACTGCAAACCTTCAAGATGGTTGATCAACTGAACGGCAAGATGCTCGGGATACGCGCCGATACTACGCCGCAGGTGGTGCGTATTGATGTCAACAAGTTGCAACAGGACAAGCCCACCCGTTTATGTTATCTGGGGCCGGTGTTGCATACCGTCCCGGTGGAGCAGGGCGGGAGCCGGGCGCCGATGCAAATGGGGGCGGAGCTTTACGGCCATGCCGGTTTTGAGAGTGATGTTGAGGTGTTGTCATTGATGTTGCAAACCCTGCACAGTGCCGGGCTACAAGATCTGCATGTGGATATGAACCATGTCGGTTTGTTGCAAGGGCTGATCAATAATCTCAAACTCAAGCCGGAGCAGGAGGCGGAGGTGTTTGACTGCCTTGAGCGCAAGGCGGCGAGTGAATTGGAGACGCTGTTCCACAACTGGAATACCGACAAGGCCCACGCCGGGGTATTGCTGAAGCTGATTCAACTGACCGGTGATTTTGAGGTGCTGGATGAAATTGAGAAGTTGTTACAGGGCTCGGGTGATGTGGTATTGCAATGTCTGGCTGAATTGATCCGTACCGCCGTAGGGGTGCGCGAGCGTGTCAGGAACGCACCGTTGTTTTTCGATCTGACCGAACTGCAAGGGTATCACTATTACACCGGCCTGGTTTTTGTGGCTTATGCACCGGGGGAGAGCCAGGGCGTGGCCTTTGGCGGGCGTTATGACGGCATCGGCGCGGCCTTCGGCCACCCGCGACCGGCGACCGGGTTCAGCACCGATGCCAGACGGCTGTTTGATCTCAGCCCGCATTCCTACACCGCCGAGCCGGGTATTTTTGCGCCCGCCTCCGATGTGCCCGGCCTGCACGAGGTGATAGATGAGTTGCGCGGGCAGGGTGAGGTGGTGATCTGCGAGCTACCGGGACAGACCGGCGACAAGCGGGAGATGGGCTGTGATCGCGAACTGGTCCTGACGCGCGGTCGCTGGAAAGTCCAGCGGATCTAAAAAATGGGCAATAACGTCGTTGTGATTGGCACCCAATGGGGGGATGAGGGCAAGGGCAAGATTGTTGACCTGCTGACTGAGAATGTCGCCGCCGTGGTGCGTTTTCAGGGCGGGCATAATGCCGGCCATACGGTTGTTATTGATGGCACAACAACCGTATTGCATCTTATCCCTTCCGGGGTGTTGCGGGATAATGTCAGTTGCATGATCGGTAACGGTGTGGTGTTGTCGCCCGCCGCGCTGATTGAAGAGATCAAGATGCTGGAGGCAAGCGGTATCAATGTCAGGGACAAACTGTTTATCAGCGAGGCCTGCACGCTGATCCTGCCTCACCATATCCGGCTGGATCAACTGCGGGAGCAGGCGCGGGGCAAGACCGCGATCGGCACCACCGGCAGGGGCATCGGGCCGGCTTATGAGGACAAGGTTGCGCGCCGGGGGTTGCGCGCCGGTGACTTGCTGCACCCGGAGCGTCTGGAGAGCGGTTTGCAGGAGGTGCTGGAGTATCATAATTTCATCCTGCAACATTATTTCAACAGTGAGCCGCTGGATTATCAGGCCATGTTGCAGGAGACTCTGGCGCATGCCGAGATCATCGGCCCGATGCTGGCTGATGTCACCGAGATGCTGTATCAGATCAAACTTCAGGACGGCAAGATCCTGTTTGAAGGGGCGCAGGGTACATTGCTGGATATTGATCACGGCACCTATCCCTATGTCACTTCATCCAACACCACCGCCGGCAACGCCGCCACCGGCAGCGGCGTCGGCCCGTTGAACTTTGATTATGTCCTGTCCATTACCAAGGCCTATACCACCCGTGTAGGCTCAGGCCCGTTCCCGACGGAATTATTTGACGAGGCCGGGGAGTGGTTACGCGACAAAGGCAAGGAGTACGGCGCCACCACAGGCCGCCCCCGGCGTTGCGGCTGGTTTGATGCGGTTTCCGTGCGCCGCTCTATGCAACTGAACAGTATCAGCGGCTTGTGCATCACCAAGCTGGATGTGCTGGACGGGCTGGACACCGTGCAGATCTGTAATGCCTACAAACTGAACGGGGAAACCCGACACACACCGCCGATAGGGGCTGAAAACTATGCACAGTGCCAGCCCGTGTATGAACAGATGCCGGGTTGGCAGGAGACAACGGCGGGCGTGAGAGACTACGCCGACCTGCCTGAGAATGCGAAAAACTATCTCAACCGCTTGCAGGAACTGTGCGAGACACCGATCGCAATAATCTCCACCGGGCCGGATCGGGCGGAGACTATTATGCTTAAGGAGCCGTTTGGGTAGGGGTTCATGGGATTAGTGCTCTTTGTAAAACAGAAAAAATGAGGTGCTAATATGAAATTACTAAACATAAAATACTTGTTACTATTGGCCCTTGTCGTGTGTGCTACATCTTGTGGCCCTGGAAATCTTGATCATTGTAATAACCCGGAAGAGTATGATTTTGCCTGTCTGAAGGCGGCCGAAAACGCTTATAGTAAGCGGGAGGCTATCGAGTTTATGTCGCTGAAAACCATGTTTCCGAATGAACAGGTTCGCGCTCTGGCAAAGGCGGTGGGAAAAGGCAGGATCAAGACAATAGAAAAACTGGTGGATCAGGGGATTGATGTCAATTCACAGGGAAAGAAGGGTGCTACGCCTTTATACTGGGCGATGAGAAAGAATAATGTTAAAGGTTTCAGGAAACTGCTGGAGTTAGGGGCCGATCCAGATATTATGTTTGACGGAGACGAAGGCGAAGGCAAGGCTGTTATACACTATACTATTGACCACAAGAATCTTGATTTTTTGAGACTGGTACTGGAGCATGGGGCCAATCCAAATCAAACTTCGTATACTTTTGAGCAAATACCATTACATAATGCGATTGGAATTGGCGGCTGGAAGAAACAGAAGAAGAGAGACATATCAGTTATAATGATACTTTTGGATCATGGTGCTGATATCAACAAGGGTGATATCTCTGGGAATACTCCTGTAATGAATGCCGTATCTAAGGGACGGTTTGATGTTGTTTATCTGTTGCTAAATAACGGTGCAGACTACAATTTGAAAAACGACGTGGATTTTGATTTGATGGATGAAATAGCTCATTACCGCGCCGCAGTCATTCCAGATAGCAAGTATGAAAAAGCTATGAAC
>JBPCXW010000156.1:0-12256 GCA_051008185.1 Gammaproteobacteria bacterium | reverse complement strand
GCACTATCCACCACCTGTTGTTCCGCGATCGGCCCCTCCAGCGTGCAACCAAAGGCAGTGGATAAACCCGCCTCAAAATGCGGTCGTGTGTCTGCATCCAGAGTCGCCAGCATCGTGCTGATGTTTTTCACCTCAGCAAACATTTGTGCGTGATCGCGTTTAACATTTTTCAGACTATGGGTCTCGCTCACGGAGAACGGGATAGATATCTTGTCAGCACCCGCGGCAACGGCGTTTTCCGCGCCTTTGAGGTTCGGCACCAGCACCGCCACGGTGAGCTTGTCCAGAGTCTTGGCAAACCCGACCATCTCGGCGGTATCCGCCAATTGCGGGATGACCGTAGCCGGAACAAACGATCCGACCTCAATCTCCCTGACACCGGCCGCCGCCTCCGCGCGTAGCCATTGCTTCTTGGCCTCGCTGTGCATGGTCGCCCCGGCACTTTGCAGGCCGTCGCGCGGGCCTACTTCACTGATCAGTATGTCAATGTCATTCATATAAATAGAGGAGAGTTGATTACTAGCATTAAATGTTATAATGTTATAACATACTGACAATTGAATAACACCCGATAAACCGCCCGGTAGCCCGCCGGTTCAGGGAAAACATGCCTGACTCACACTTACCCTTGCACAATATCAAAGTCGTTGAATTCTCCCACATGGTCATGGGGCCGGTAGCGGGGGTGATTCTGGCCGATATGGGTGCCGATGTGATCAAACTGGAGCCGCTCAAGGGTGATAACACCCGCCGTCTGACCGGCTCCGGTGCCGGTTACTTTTCCATGTACAACCGTAACAAGCGCAGTGTCTGTATTGATCTGAAATCAGATCAGGGCAATGCGCTTGCCGGAAAACTCATCGCCGAAGCAGATGTGTTGATTGAAAACTTTCGCCCCGGTGCGATGGACAAACTCGGCTATGGCTACGCCGCCCTCGCAAAGACCAACCCGGGTTTGATCTATTGTTCCACCAAGGGCTTTCTGGATGGCCCCTATGTCAATCGCACGGCGCTGGATGAGGTGGCACAGATGATGGGCGGTCTGGCCTATATGACCGGCCCGCCGGGCAGGCCGTTGCGCGCCGGGGCCTCGGTAGTAGATGTGATGGGCGGTATGTTCGGGGTGATCGGTATCCTGTCGGCACTGGAAATGCGGCGGCATACCGGCAAGGGGCAGCACATTACCAGCGCGTTGTTTGAGAGCACGGCCTTTCTGGTCGGGCAACACATGGCGCAGTATGCGGTAACCGGTGAGCCGGCCCGGCCGATGCCGGTGCGTCTGTCGGCCTGGGCTATTTATGATGTGTTTGATACCAGCGATGAGCAACAGGTCTTTGTCGCGGTGGTCAGCGATACGCAATGGTTGCAGTTCTGTCAATTTTTTGCGCTGACGGAGTTTGAATCCGATCCCGGGTTGGCAAAGAATACCGATCGGGTGCAACATCGGGAGCGGATCATTCCCCGCGTGCGGGATTTGTTTGCAGGTTTGACCAAGGCTGAACTGATGGCGAAGCTGGAGCAGTGCGGTCTGCCTTACGCGCCTATCTGTAGACCGGAAGAACTGTTTGACGATGTTCATCTGAACCAGTCCGGCGGCCTGCTGGATGTAACAACAGGGCAGGGCAAGTCGGCCCGTTTGCCGGCGCTGCCTGTGCAGATGGATGGTGCGCGTTTTGGCGTGACCCGTGATGTGCCCGGGCAGGGTCAGCATACGGTAGAGGTGTTGCAGCAACTCGGTTTGAGTGAGAAAGAAATCGCCGCGTTGTTACAGGAGAATATCGTGGCCTCGTTTGCCGCCGCCCCGGACAAGCAAAAGTAACAAGCCTCGCGAGGGTATTACCGCACTGTTTGGTAGAACTGGATTATCGCCCCATCGGGTGTTTGCACTGAAAATATGTCCAGCTTGCCGTAAGGGGCGAGTTCAATGCGTTGCAACGGGCTTGCAACAGGCCAGCCGCGATCGGTAATGGTTTGCATCGTCTGCTCTGCGCGTGTCACCGGGAATCGCACCGCCAGGATGCCGAGGTTCGGGGCATGACACCGATCAGCGTAATCACGGCCATCCAGTCCCATGATCTCAATCATCTCCATCCTGCCGAACTCGCCTGCCATCGGATAGACAATACCGGCGCGGTAGGCCACTTCGGTAGTCAGGTTATATGGAATACCCAGCGGCATATAGGTGGGTTCGGGGGAGAGATAGGGTTTCCCCTTGTAGAAAGTATCAAACCCCAGCACCTCTACAAAAAACGCATAGGCGGCATCACGGTCGCGCACCATTTGCATGATGTTGAACGGTTGCGTGAAGCGTTTGAACGGCGGGATGGCGGCCGGTAACGGCGGGGACAGGCGCTCATAGCCTTGCACTTGTACCCCGTCAGGCCCGCGGAAGATGATGATATTGAGCTTTGATGTGCCAAACTCAAGATAGCTTATCGGTGTCTCCGTCCACCAGCCCATTGCTATGGCATCATCGTAGATAGACTGCAAATTTTTCATACGCACCATCAAACTGAAGTAGCAACCGGTATCCCAGGCGCGGGCACCGGGGCGTGTCGGCTGTTTGCGACCGGCGTTATCAAAACGGATCAGGCGGATCAGCCCGGCCGTGGAAGATTCGGGGCCAAGCAACATCGCCTCGCCGGAGGCAGCGGCGGGTAGCCCCCAGAAACGGATCTCGTCGGCATCCGGCGTACCGCGCCACTTTATTTGATAGCCGCCGATTTCACGAAAGAACCGGGCACTTTGGTCAAGATCGGTGACACTGATTACGGCCTCCTGCCAAATCCTGTCTGTTACCGGCGGCGGCGCACTCTCGGCCACCGAGGCCTGAAACGCAACGGCGAGCAATACACAGCACAGGCTTGAAATTTTTATACCTGACTCCGTTGCCCGGCCTGATAGATCCACGGGCGTTTTACTTTATCTCGTTGTATGAACTGCATAATGTCTGTCTCATAAGTTTTGCTTATGTCAATGGCATCAAGGCCGTTGAGTAGCATATTACGGTTTTGTTTTTCTATCTCAAAGCGATAGCAACTGCCATCGGCGCAGGAAACAGTCTGCTCTGCCAAATCAATCTCAAGCCGCCGCCCCGGATCAGCTTGCACATACTCCGCCAGACTTGCGATCTGATCCGCATGTAAGCAGATCGGCAACACGCCATTACGCATACAGTTGTTATAAAAGATCGTACCAAAACTGACGGCGATGATGACGCGGATACCGTATTCCTGTAACGCCCACACGGCATATTCACGCGAGGAACCGCAACCGAAGTTTTTGCCGCTCAGCAAGATGCTGGCCTGCTGATATTCGGGGCGGTTCAAAACAAAATCCGCATTGATACCCACTTTGGCCTTGCCCTCATAGTGATAACGCCAGTCGGCAAACAGACCCTGATCCAGCCCGCGTCTGGAAACCCGCTTGATCTCTCTGGACGGAATAATGGCATCGGTATCAATATTGCTGTGTATCAGGGGCGCGGCCACGCCGCTGTGTCGGGTGAATTTTTGCATCGCTCAATCCATCCTGGGGTCGCTGATACACCCGGCTATGGCTGACTTCGCCACAGTCGCGGGGCTGGCCAGATGGGTGCGGGCACCGCGTCCCTGTCGGCCTTCAAAGTTGCGGTTGGTGGTGCTGATCACACGTTGCTTGTCCCCGAAGCCTTCGCCGCCGGCATAAAAACACATGGAGCAACCTGATTCACGCCATTCAAACCCGGCATCAATAAATATCTGATCCAGACCTTCTGCCTCCGCCGCTTTTTTGACTTGGCTTGAACCGGGGACACAGATGGCGCGAATCCCCGCCTCCACTTTTTCCCCGCGTACGATCTCCGCAGCCGCCCTCAGATCAGACAAACGGCTGTTAGTGCAGGAGCCGATAAACGCCGCATCAATCTCCGTCCCGGCGATGGCCTCGCCCGCATTCAGCCCCATATAGTCCAGTGCCCGATACATTCCCTGCTTTTGTTCCTCACTCTGCGCCTGTTCGGGATCGGGGATGCGACCATCAATGGCGATGCCGTGTTGCGGACTGGTGCCCCAGGTCACTGTCGGGGCGATGGCATCGCAGTCAATGTCCAGCACCTTATCAAACCGGGCCTGCGGATCGCTCGCCAACGAACGCCAATACTTGACCGCCTGCTCCCACAATTCCGCCTTCGGGGCATAAGGTCTGTCCTTGAGATAGGCAAAGGTCTGCTCGTCAGCTGCGATGAGGCCACTGAAGGCGGAAAACTCCACCGCCATATTGCACAAGGTGAAACGTGCCTCAATGCTCAGGGAGTCGATCACCTCGCCGGTGAATTCCAGTACATACCCTGCACCACCGGCGGTACCGTAGCGGGCGATCAGATGCAGGATAATATCCTTGGCCGTAACGCCGCGCCCCAATACACCGTTCAGTCGCACCAGCATTTGTCGTGGCTTATTGACCCGCAGCGTGCGGGTGGCCATCGCGTGCTCACAATCACTGGAGCCGATCCCCCAGGCCAGTGCGCCCAGTGCGCCGAGGGTGCAGCTGTGACTATCCGGGCAGACCATCAGCGTACCGGGCAGGGCGATACCTTGCTCGGCGGCGACAATATGCATAATGCCCTGTTCCGGATCGTTGAGGTCAAACAATGTTATGCCGGCGTTGCGGGCCAGTTTACGGGTGGTGGTGATAAACTCCTTGCCGCCCGGCATCAAGGTGTCATCAGTGCGTCCGGGCCGGGTATCAACAATATGATCCATCGTGCAAAACACCTGGCCGGGATCCAGCAGGGGCCGCCGCTTGTCCTCCAGCCCTTGCAGGGCCATACTGCCGGTGCGCTCATGCAGGAATATGCGATCAACCAATAGCAGACAGGTGCCGTCCTGCAACTCGCGAACGAGGTGGTCGGCCCAGATTTTTTCAAATAATGTCTTGCTCATCGGTGTCTGCGTGCGGATTGTGAATAGGGTCAGTTCAGGATATGATATAAAAGTATAACATTATTACCTTTGACCATGCGCTGATTATGGCGTTGATTACGCGGGACGGAGAGACGAAATGACTGAATCGTATGATTTGCTGATAAAAAGTGTAAAACCGGTGCGGCCCCTGCAGGACGGGGTTGCCGATGCTGATATTGCTGTCCGGGACGGGGAAATCGTTCAGGTCAAGCCCGATATAGCCGCAGACAGTGCAAAACAGGTGGTGGATGGCAAGGGCATGCTAGCCTTCCCCGGCGTGGTGGATGCACACATGCACACCGGTATTTATTCACCGTTGCAGGAGGATGCCGTGACCGAAAGCCGCGCCGCGGCGATGGGCGGGGTTACTTCCAGCCTGAACTATATGCGTACCGGGCAATACTATTTGAACAAGGGCGGCCCTTATGCGGAGTTTTTCCCCGAGGTGCTGGCGTTGTCCGCCGATCGGTTTTATGTGGATTATGCGTATCATCTGGCACCGATGAGCGGCGAGCACATTGATGAGATTGAACTGCTTATAGATAAACACGGCGTTACCTCGTTCAAGATCTTTATGTTTTACGGTTCTCACGGCCTGCATGGGCGTTCCGATGATCAGAGTGACTTTTTGATGATCGGCAAGGATGAAAAATATGACATCGCCCATTTTGAATTCATTATGCGGGGGATACGCCGGGCCATGGATCGCTTCCCGGATATCGCCGGGCAGATCAGCCTCAGTATGCACTGCGAGACCGCCGAGATCATGCGCGCCTATACCCGGATAACCGAGCAGGAGGGCAAGCTATCCGGTCTGGCCGCCTATCACGCCTGTCGCCCGCCGCACTCGGAAGGGCTGGCCATATTTATCGCCGCCTATCTGGCGCACGAGACCGACTGTGCCAATATCAATCTATTGCATCTGAGCTCACGCAAGGCGGTTGAGGCGGCGATCAAGATGGGGGAGGCCTTTCCGCATATTGATTTTCGTCGTGAAGTAACCATCGGCCATCTGGTGTTGGACATCAATGCCAAATGCGGTGCCCACGCCAAGGTGAACCCGCCCATCAGGCCGCGTGAAGATGTGGAATACCTGTGGCAACAGTTGCTGGACAAGAAACTGGATTGGGTGGTTAGCGATCATGCCTGTTGCAAGGAGGAGATGAAGGTGAACCAGAAAAATCCGGGCGATATTTTTCTGGCCAAGTCCGGTTTCGGTGGCACCGAATATCTGTTGCCGGCATTGATCACGGAAGGCAGTCGGCGCGGTATGTCATACAACCATATAGCCGAGGTCAGCAGTTATAACCCCGCGCGGCGCTACGGTCTCAACCGCAAGGGCGACATTGCGCCGGGTTATGACGCCGATGTGGTGCTGGTGGCACCTGACAAGAGTTGGGTGATCAAAGGCGCGGATTCGGAATCATCCCAGGGTTATACCCCGTTTGAAGGCATAGAGATGACGGCAAATGTGGAGCAAACCTTTTTGCGCGGCAATCTGATTTATGACGGCAATATAGTCGGAGAGGCGAAGGGGCGTTATTTGGCCAGGCCGTATTGATTGCAGGCGCTTACCTGCTTTTTTTCGTCTTGTTCGGGGTCAGGGTCATCTGGTACTGAAACCGCTCCGGGTTATACACGCCGTCAATGTAATCAACCTGTTTGCCTTTTTTATCAAACGCACGTCTGATCAGTTTCAGCAACGGTTTGCCGGGCATGATACCCAGTGCATCGGCGGCGGCGGGGTCGGCGGCCTCGGCACTCAATGTCTGTTCCACTCTGGCAATCTTGATGCCTGCTTTTCTGATCAATTCCAGACGGGGCGTTTTTTCCAGCACCTGTCGGGTGATGGATTTATTCAGCCCGGTGGACCAGCTCTCATAGTAGGCGAAAGGCATACTCTGGTTACTGCGCACGCGGATGATGTGGCACAAGGGGTGCCCCGCATCTACCTCAAACTCTTCACTGATGAATGCCGGCGGTTTGTTGAAGCGCAGGCTCAAGACCTTGATCCGGGTTTCCCGGCCCATGTGTTCCAGGCTTTCCAGCACACCGATTAGCGGTGCATTGACCGGCTCCGGCCGGTATTTGTAATTGACGAAGGTGCCGCGGCCTCTATGTCGGGCCACCAGATTTTGCTCGGCCAGATCGTGCAGTGCCCGGCGCGCGGTGATGCGGGAGACATTAAAGGTAGTCGCCAGTTCTTTTTCCGATGGCATCTTGGTGCCGTCGGGTAATATCCCGCCGACGATACAGTCACGTAGCATGATATAAAGTTGATGATAAAGCGGGGTGGGGGAGTTCGGATCAAGCACATCGCTTTTATATGCGTGTAGCAGTTTTTGAGTGATGTTGGTCATAGGTTGGTCGGCGGTCGCCGCCGGTGTGATTACTGGAATTTGACGATATTCGCCTGTTGCTTCTTGTCTTCAGAGACGGCACTGACATATATGCGGTAGGCGGCGCGCAGGTGGGTCTGCATAACGTTGCGTGCCCATTCGCTGTCTCCGGCCTTGAATGCGGCGATGATCTCGCGATGATGATGATTACTTCTCTCCACATCTGCGTCACTGTAGCGTTCAATGGTTTTCAGTAGCATCGGGATCTCCACCAGCCAGCCCAGCATTTTATGCACCCGCTCACTGCCGGCGGCCTCAATGATAATGCTGTGAAACCGGTGATTGTGTTCAATGGTGCGGCGGTGGTTTTCTCTGGAGTGGTGCTGACAGAGTTTTTCAATCTCCGTCACGCACTTTTCCAGTTCCCTGATCTCCTCTTGCGAGATACGCTGCGCCGCCCGGCCTGCGGAATAGCCTTCCAGCATGATGCGCAGTTCATAGATCACATCCACATCGTCCTCATCCCAGGAATTCACATAAGCGCCCTGATTGGGCACAAACTTGACCAACTGCTCGTTGCTCAACCGACGCAGGGCCTCGCGCACCGGCGTGCGGCTGACCGCGGTTTCTTCCGAGATGGTTTCCTCCTTCAAATGCGAACCCGGCGCGTATTCACCGGAGAGGATGCGCTCCCTGATCAACTGATAGGCCTTTTCCAGAGCTTTGGACATGGGTAGTTGCCTGTAAATGAGGATGAATGATTGATATAGCATAACACCACCACGGCTTGTCGGTCTGCTGACCCGGATGCCCCCCACCGGAGCCACTACGGGCTACGCCCTTGTGCCACCGGCTCCCCCTCAAGGGGGGGGCAGTAACATAGCTCCCCCCTTGAGGGGGAGCCAAAGGAGGCGAAGCCTGCTTTGGTGGGGGGATCAATGTCAGACACATCATCACCGCTCAGGACAATCTGTGCCAGACTATGATATAAATGCAACGACTTGGCCAGATGTGGCATAGAATGTTGTATTTCAGCAACACAATTTGTATTCAAAAACAGTTTATCCGGGGGGATTTTCACCATGAACCATTTTGTAAAGTATTGCGTAGCACTGGCCACAGGTCTGGCCGCTTATCTCACCACTCTGCCGGTACAGGCAGAGATTGAGGAAATCGTGGTAACCGCCCGTCAGCGTGAAGAATTACTGACGGATGTACCGGCGACCATCACCGCTTTCACCTCCGGCGAGATTGAGCGCGCCTCCATAGAACGGGCCGAGGATTTTATCGCCCTGACACCCGGCGTGAGTTTTGTAGATACCGCCGAAGTAGGTGATGCACAGGTGAGCATTCGCGGCATCAACGGCTCCCGTGATGCCGAGACCAACTTCGGGTTTATCGTGGATGGTATTCTTTATACCAATCCCAGTGCCTTTAACCGCGAGTTTGCGGATATTCAACAGATAGAAGTCCTGAAAGGGCCGCAGGGCGCGGTCTATGGCCGTAGTGCCTCTTCCGGTGCCATTATCGTCACCACCAATAAACCGACACAGGAATTCAGTGGCAGTGCCAAGGCGAGCGTAGGTACCGACAGCACTTATCGTGTCTCCGCCCATGCCAGCGGCGGTTTGACTGATGGTCTGGCCGGGCGTCTGCACTTTGACTATCGTGATAGTGACGGGTTTTATAACAATACCAATGTGAGTGCGGACCCGGGGCCGGGCAAACACTCTGTTGATGCCTTTGAGGCATACAACATCAACGGCAGGCTGTTATGGGAGCCGACTGATAATTTAAGCGTGGATTTTCGCGGGCATTATGGGGAAGTGGATGCCTCGTCAATTACCTTTAATGTGGCTTTTCATCTGGAGGATGCGGCTAATTTTACAGGTTTTCAATTATTGAACGAAGATGTGAACAAGCACGAATACAAGTTTCATCCGAATATCAGACCGGAGAATGATCAGGAGACACTGGATTTTTCCATCAAGGCGGATTACGACATGGAGTGGGCTGCCCTGACGGGGTGGTTTCTCTATAGCGACATAGAACAGTCCTTCCTGGCAGATGGCACTAGTGCCGCGTTCAATTTTTTCGCTCTGGAGCCTGCGTGCATGACTTCGCTTGCCAATACCGCTGCCGGCGGTGCAACACCGGACCCGCTACCGCCGCCACAAAACAACACTGGCGTACCTTTCGATGCGAGCAACTTGTTGGGGCCGTATACCCCGACGACTTGTGATGGCGCACAATGGCAGGAGCGTAATCAGGAAGACATCAGCTTTGAATTTCGTCTGACCTCTCCCGGTGATCAGCGTCTGCGCTGGCAGGCAGGTGCTTATTATCTGAATCTGGAGCGCGAAGTCGGTGTGGCCTCCGTGGAAGACCCGGGCGTAGGCTTTGTGCCCGGCGCGGAAGTGCAACGTGCCCTGATTGGTCCGCAGACCGAGGCCCTGGTTTATGATCGGTTTGATACAGAGGTGTTTGCCGTGTTCGGCCAAGTGGCCTATGACCTGACGGATGATGTTGAGTTGGCCGCCGCCATCCGTTATGACAGTGAAAAAAGGGAAGTGACTTCATTGGTACCCGCACCTGATGTTCAGACGTCCGACTGGATTGATTATACTGACATAATGTTGTTTTTCCCGAGCGGCTTGCATCCGTGCATGGGGCTGAATGACGGGAGGGGCTCGCCGTTAAATCCTGCTTTCATTGATTTCTCTACACCATCCACACCATCCGGATGTACCATCAACCAGAGCATCCCTGACCGGCAGGAAACCTTCAAAGAGGTGCAACCCAAGATCAGCCTGCGCTGGAACATGAATGACAACTGGACCCTGTTCGGCAGTTGGGGTGTGGGCTTCAAGAGCGGCGGTTTCAACAATCAGGGCAGTGAGGCGACGGTTAATCTGTTCTTCAACAGCCCGGAATTTCATCCGGTCGCGCTCGGCGGTACAACTGAAGGTGCCGGTTTGAGCATCAGTGATCGCTTTGAGAAAGAGACATCCAACGCCTTTGAGTTGGGTTTCAAGTCCAACTTTTACGGCGGCAGTGTCAGCATGGAAGGGGCGATCTATCACACCCTGGTGGATGACATGCAGATATTCAACTTCTTTGTGGGGCCGTTTGGTTTGTTGCGCGTGGTATCCAATATAGATGAAGTTAGCATCACCGGGGCGGAGTATGCGATGAGCACACAGTTGACTGATGCCTTCCGTATTTATGGGGGAGGGGCAATCACTAACGCCAAGATAGATAAAAACTCCAACCGTCCGCAGACTGTCGGCAACCGGGTACCTTATGCGCCGGAATATACGCTTAACATAGGAGCGGAGTTAATCACGCCCAGCGGTTTGTTTGACGGGGTTGATTTTGTCGGTCGTATTGATTATTCCAAAGTAGGCCCGACTCGTTTCGCGGAGCCGCAGGAAGGCGACAGAACGCCCACCTTGTTCACCGGCCTGATGTTTGGTGAAGCCAACCAAACCAATGCCACGAGGGATTCCTATGGTCTGGTCAATATCCGGGCAGGGCTACAGAGTGATAACTGGGGATTACACGGTGTCGTGAAAAATGCGACCAATGCACAATTTCCCGAGGAAGTAATCCCGGCGCCGGAGTTTGGTGGTGCCTTTGTTCATCCCGGTAGCGAACGCTCCTGGGCGATGGAGTTCTCTTACCAGTTTTAAGCAGGCACGGGCCGGATCATTTTCCGGCGAATTGCCGGTCGCCGAACATCGCGTCGTAAGCCTCTTCGGTCGGATTGCCTACTTTCATGTCTTGCGCCAGCAAGGCGAGGCCCCGTTGCACTGCGGGGCGTTGCAAAATTGCATCGCCCCAGCGTTGCACATTGGGATAGTTACCAATATCAATCTTGTGCATCGCCCGTTGCTTCTCGGTCGTCCAGGGAAAGGTAGCCACATCGGCAATGGAATACGCATCGCCGGCCAGATAGTGCTTATCGGCGAGGCGTTTATCCAGCACCCGGTATAACTGTTCGGTGATGTTGTGGTAACGCTCTTTGGCCAATGGCACATCTTCCGGACAGTAGCCCTGAAAATAACCGTTCTGCCCGAACATCGGGCCCACATTACCCATCTGAAACATCAGCCACTGCATAACATCGTAGTATTGTTTGGTATCGGCAGGCCATAGCTTGCCGGTCTTCTCGGCCAGATACAGCAATATGGCACCGGATTCGAAGATGGCGTAAGGTTTGCCTTGCGGGCCATCGGTATCAACGATGGCCGGGATACGATTGTTGGGGCTGATGGCAATAAAGTCCGCTGCAAACTGCTCACCTTGCAGGATGTCAATCGGATAGACTTCGTATTCCAGTTGCACCTCTTCCAACATAATGGAAGCCTTGTGCCCGTTGGGCGTGGGCCAGTAATACAAGTTGATCACAGTGTGCCGTTTTGCTGTTGCAGTTGTAGTACCGCCTGCACATTGGTCTGGCAGAACTCGGGGCTATCATCGCCCGCGAAGTCCTGATTGTAATGCTTGACCACGGAAGGGCGTTGAATGCTGTCTTCCCACCAGGCGGTCAGGTTGGGGTGTCCGGCGAAGCAATCAAAGTCCGGGTGCAGCGGGTCTTTTGCCTCATAAAACTTGGCGCGGAAGTCCATATAGCTGATGGCATGCAACATCGCCGCCTGACCAATATCAAATCCTTTAAAGCCGCGTTGGCAATAGCGTTCCAGTTGGTCGCAACCGGCGATGATCTTGGGCCAGATCCATTCAAAGAATTCAATGCGCTGTTGTTTCTCAGGGTGCCAGCCTTCCATTACCATCATCACCGTGGTTTCAAACATGGTGTCAGCCAGGGCCAGACGGGTTACGGCCTCCCAGCGATCGGCACCGTTTTTCGGATACAGTTTGTTAGCAGAGGTGCCGATCGCATCCACGCATTCCACGATGGCCTGACTGCCGAATACCACCTGACCATCGTCCAGCGCCAGGGTAGGGACC
>JBPCXW010000155.1:0-3630 GCA_051008185.1 Gammaproteobacteria bacterium | reverse complement strand
GTTCCCGTGTGGTCGGCGATGAAAAGAGACGGGTCGGATAGATCAGCCCCTGAGTACTCATCAGGGTCACATCCGGTCTTACCCCCGCCACATAATGCAGATAGCCCACCGGCCCGGTTGACAGATCGCCGGTGACAAACAACACGGCATTGTCTTCCAACCCTTCCAGCAACAGCCGGGCATAGTTTTCCGCGACACGGTCGTCACTCCGATCATTGATCACAAGATTCTTTTGCAACAGCAACATCGGTATCAGCAAGGCCAGCGTGGGCAGGGTATTGAAGACGGCGTTGCCCGACCAGTCCGGCAGTTGTTGCCGAAGCCATTCCCAGATCAAAGTAAGCCCGCAACCCACCCAAACGGCCATCATGCCGTAAGCCACCAGTGGATAGGGACGGAACACCGCCAACTTCAGAAAATCATAATCAAAACCCAGCAACAGAATCAGCAACAGACTATGCGCCAGAAAGATCCAGACCGTCGCAGCCAGCAGGGCACGGGCACGCTGACGATAAAGCTGATAAATCCCAAGCAGTGCAAGCGGAACCCCCGCCGGGCTGAACAAAAAGAAGACCTCGCCCAGAAAATGCCGCAAAAAATTGAGCTTGTCGGCCAGACCGGCACTCGGGCTCACATCCGCACTGTCATAACCTTGACGGCTGAGGTAATACCAAAACTTTTCCAGACTATCTATAGGCCCGTAGAAACTCACCGCATCAACCTGCACGGATCGCCAGACCATCCACAGATAAAGTGCCCCCGCCGTCGCCAGTGCAATGCCCAGCAACTTCGGCAAGTGCGGCCGGACAAAACGCCGCTTCGACCACAACAGGATTACATAACCGGGGAAGGCAAGCACCAGCAAGGGCCAGTGATTAGCCAGCCCGAGACCAAAGCAGAAGGCCGCACAGGTCAGTTCCCGCGCAGGCCTGGCATCCTTCGCCACGGCCCGCAGGCAGAACAGCAACACACTGAAGCAGAGCAACGCATTCAGGGTATAAACCTCGGCGATAACGGCCTGCGACCAGAAGTGTTCCGATACACCACAGGCCAGAGCGACTGTCAACGCAAACCAGCGCGGCAAGCCCGCCAGACGCGACACAAAGAACAACACGCCACAGGCCAGCGCACCAAGCAACCCGCTCAGCAGATGGATGCGAAAGGCCGGTGGATCAACAGGAAGCCAGGAAAAAAAATACCCCAGCAGGGCATAAAGCGGATAACCGGGCGGATGCGCCACACCGGCATTGAAACTCGCCATAACAAACAGGCCATCGTCTTCCAGCACGACTGTCCTCGCCGCCGTAAGCGCATACACCACGAATACAACCACAACCACCGCAAGCGCCGACAGCCATTCATAACCCGTGCCGACAGGCTTCACACTATCGGCGGGCCTTGGCATTCTTTTTCGGTGTTACCAGTTTCAGAGCTTGCAACGCAGGGTTATCAGGATGATCATAAACTTCCAGCGAGCGCTCAAACAATTTTTTGGCCTCCGCACTGTTGCCCAGCCGATAGGCGATAAACCCGTGCCGATAATAATGCCGCCCCTTCATCTCCTTGCTCAGGGTTTCACCGAGCAAGGTGTCGGCCCGCTTTATCCACTCCTGTGCAGTGGCAAGGCTCTCCGCACCGCCGTGCTTGATCAGCATTTCAGACATACCGATCAGCCCGTAGTAGTAGTCCTGCATCAGTTTCACCTTGCGCTCGGCGTTCTCGCTCCAGACCGGGTCGGCCACACCGGACAGCACCATGTAGCCGATGTACTCCCCGTACTGTTGCATCAGCCGGTCGTGCAGATGCCGGTTCCAGATCTCCACAGGTAACGGATCAGTAACCAGAGATTCAAAAAAACTCTCGGCGGCTTCATCAAAACGCAACTGCATGGAGGAGGCGGCCACATCCCGCTGCACCTTCTCATGCCAGCCGAAGTGAATGGCACCGAAAGGGTTCGGAAACTCCAGAATGTTGGCGGTGAAATACACAGGCCGGGTGCGGGAGGCCTCGCGCACAAACTCCTCTATCCGCGAGTTTTCCAGTTTCTTCGTGACCGGCGGTGAAAACAGGCGGGTCGGATAGACCAGCCCCTGGGTGTTCATCAGCATCACATCCGGCCGCACGTTCTCCGCGTAATGCAGATAGCCCACCGGCGCGGTCGGCAGGTCGCCGGTGACGAACAGCACCGCATTGGGTTCCAGCCCTTCCAGCAACACCCGGGCGTACTGTTCCGCGATGTGGTCGTCGCGCCGGTTATTGATCGCAAAGTTGCTATACAGCAGCCAGACCGACAGCACCAGTGTCAGGGCGGGGAGCAGTTTGAAGGCGGCATGGTTTGACCAGTCCGGTAGTCGTTGTCGGCATTGTTCCCAGAGCAGACTGAGGCCGTTGCAGATCCACAGGGCCATCATCGCGTAAGCCACCAGCGGGTAGGGACGGAACACGGCGAGGTTCAGAAACTCGTAGTCAAAGCCCAGTAGCCAGATCAGCAACACGCTATGGGCGAAGAAGATCCAGACAGTTGCAGTCAGCAGGGTATGGGCGCGTTTCCGGTAAAGCTGATAAATCCCAAGCAGTGCAAGGGGAATCCCCACCGGGCTAAACAAAAAGAAGACCTCGCCCATAAAATGCCGCAAGAAACTAAGCTTGTCACCAAAGCCGGCACTGGGGCTGACATCAACGCTACCATAACCTTGACGGCTGACGTAATACCAAAACTCCGAAAAGTTTTCTATAGGCCCGTAAAAACTGATCACATCAGGTTGCAGGGAACGCAAGACCATCCACAGATACAACACAGCGGCCGGTATCAGGGCGATGGCCAGCAGTGTCAGCAGGTTCCGCATCAGCACACCCCAGCGTGGCAACAACAGCAGCATAAAAGCAGGGGAGGCCAGCACCATCAGCGGCCAGTGATTCGCCAAGCCCAACCCGAAGCACAGTGCCGCATAGTTGAGTTCCCGTTTGGTATCAGTATTTTTTTGCAGTGCCCGGAGGCAGAACAACAACACGCCGAAGATCAACAAGGCGTTGAGCGTATAAACCTCAGCGATGATGGCCTGCGACCAGAAATGTTTTGAAACGCCATAAGCCAGTGCTATCGCCAGCGCAAACCAGGGCGACAGCCGCATCGTACGCATGATCAGGAACAGCATCCCACAGGCCAGGGCACCGAGCATACCACTCAGCAGATGGATACGCAGTGCCGGCGAATCAAGCGGCAACCAGGAAAACAGATAACCCAATACAGTATAAAGAGGATACCCCGGCGGATGCGCCACCCCCGCATTGACACTGGACATGATAAACAGCCCATCATCCTCCAGCGCAACCGTACGCGGCGTAGTGAACGCATAGACGGTCAACAGGATGGCGGTGATAGCAAGCACCAGAGGCCATTCATACTGTTCATATTGCCCCCGTGCAGGGTTCTTGCCGGAAGCCGGTTTTGTAGTATTCATCGTTTGCAGTAATGTCAGTGTGTGCTGCTGGCTCGCGGGCTATTGTAACCACGCCCCCCGGGGTTTTGCAACAGTGAGTAGTCTGACACTGTCCCCCCACCAAAGCAGGCTTCGCCTCCTTTGGCTCCCCCTCAAGGGGGGAGCAGTAACACCAGCAATGTCAAAGAAG
>JBPCXW010000154.1:0-20406 GCA_051008185.1 Gammaproteobacteria bacterium | reverse complement strand
CACAAGGGCGTAGCCCGCAGTGGCTCTGGTGGGGGGTATTGCTGATTTGTCTCACATATACTGAACCAAAATGAAGGATAAGTAAAATGCAACGATTCCAAACTTTGATCATTATCTCGTTTGTCCTGTTTCAATTTGTTCTGCTCTCTCATGTGCGTGCCGATAATCATTGGCAGGCTCTGGATATTGTTGATATACAAGCCTTTCCCTGGGATCAACAGCCGCGCTTTGTGGCCAAAAGCAAGACCTTTTTTCGCGGCCCCAATGGTAGCAGTTTTATCTATGTCCGCTTCCCGCCGCGTTGGGATATGCAACCGCCCGCCGACCCTCTGGGCCAGCACTATCACCACTGGCATGAATGGGCTTATGTGCTGCAAGGTGATTTTGTCATCCATGAGCCGGTGCGCCCGTTGCAGGGCAGTCCCGTGCTGTCCCATTTCAGGCAGGGGACCTGGCTGGATCGGCCGGCCTACAGTCTGCATGGCGGGGTGTGGGAGGTCGGTGGCTTGCGCGGACAAAACGCCTGCACCTTGATCATATTTGAAGAGGGTGACGGCAGTGTGGTTACCCTCGGGCCGGATGGCGATCATTTCAAACCGGACTTCCCTGATAAACCCGTGCCTTATGATGCCGATTGGCAATCCGTCAAACAGTTTCCCCACCCCTGGATCGTGCATAGCGCAAGCGATATGGAGTGGGAAACGGTAACAGGCGGTAACGGCATGCTGGTGAAATGGTTGAGTGACGACCACAAGCAGGGTTTCCGCGGCAGGCTGGTGAAACTCCCTCCCGACTGGCGGGCAGAGCCGGACAGGAACGCCCGGTATTTCAAATCGGCCAACCGCTTCATCTATGTCATCTATGGGGAGATGGCCTTGCAGTTATATTCCTCCCCCGGGCAAGCGACGCAGAGGCGGATCGTCAGTGCCGATCATGCCATTCACCAGCCGCCCGGTAGCATCTTCGGATACACAGATGGCGCGGTAACCGGCACCGGCGTGATGTTTCTGGAAGTCACCTATGCCAAAGGGGTGGCGGTAGGCGGCGGCAGGATTGAACAGCCGATCTGGCTGGGGGGCCGCTGATTCAGGCTGGCAAGGAGTTGTTGCCTAAATACAACAAAAACCCATATCAGGTAAATTTACAACAGCAGAGTTACTAATGTTACAATGTTATAACAATTAGACTTCTAAACCTGTGGGGAACAAACCGATGTTAAAACTTATTCAATCCAGACTCGTTGTATCCATTATTGTCCTGTCTTTGCCCGCTGTCTCTCTCGCTCAAGCCCTGGAAGAGATCACCGTAACAGCCCAGCGTCGGGCACAGAGTTTGCAGGATGTACCTGTCGCCATCAGTGCTTTTACAGATGAGCAAGCGGCAAGGCTGGGAATCGTTGAGACCCTTGACCTCGCCAGACTGGTGCCCAATTTTATCGCGCATAACAATACCGGTCTGGGAACGGCGAATACCTATTCAATCAGAGGCTTGAACAATACCGAATCCATCGCCACCTTTGACCCGCCCGTCGGTAGCTATGTGGATGATTTCTTTATTCAGCGACAGAATGCGAACAACTATTCACTGTTTGATATTGAGCGTGTGGAGGTGTTACGCGGCCCTCAGGGGACATTGTTTGGTCGTAATACCACCGGCGGTGCCGTCCGGGTACTGATGAAAGACCCTGCTGAAGAATTCGGCGGTTTTGCGGAGGCAGGTTATGGGCGTTATAACCGGTTCACCGTCAGGGGCAGTGTTGATTTTCCTGTGTCAGACACCCTTCGTACCAAGCTGTCGGCATATTACATTGATGACGATGGTTTTGTTGAGAATACCGTGACTGGTGAGGATGATATCAATCGCGAACAAAACGGGGGGGTACGCGCCGCATGGCAATGGGATATAACCGGGAATATACAATGGAATGCCTCCGCAACCTATATCAACAACGAGCATGCCAATTTGTTGAATACGCTGGAGCCGGGTTCAACTGATCAACGTGTTGCAGCAACGAATTTAACTAGTGGCGGTGCTCCTTTCGCTAATATCCTGACTGGTGATAAAAGGAATTTTGGTCTGGGTAACGAGACCAGATCTATTCATTTCACATCCGATATTGAGTTGGATACAGGACTGGGGACTGTAAATATACTGACAAGTTATCTGGACCTTGATCAGGAATTTGCGCTCGATTTTTTCAATTCTTCACTAGCACCGATGCCTACAGGTGCTTTCACGGTCGTAAATGATGGTGAACATGAGCAGTTTTCTCAGGAAGTTAAAATCAGCGGCTCAGGTCTTAATGACTCGGTTGACTATGTAGCAGGTTTTTTCTACTTCAATGAGGACAACAGAACAGACTTTGCTTCATATAACATTTTTGCTACGTTCTCGGGGAATGCCCCACTTGAATATGACCGGGTGCTTGATAATGGTGTTGACTCGTGGGCTGTATATGCACAAATAGATTATCATCTGACTGAATCGTTGACATTTGTTGCCGGCTTACGTTATACCGATGAACAGAAGGATTTCGGTGTGACCGCTAACAATCCCCCCGGCATGCGTGACAACACTATGCCCACAAGTGCCCAAACTGCCGGCCTGATTGGTGATACAGAGATACTTGCTGAAGGTATTCCGCTAAAGCAGAGTACAGATTTGGTGACACCGAGATTTGCAATAGAATTCAAACCCAATGATGATCTCCTGTTATACGTCTCTGCAACTCGTGGCTTCAAGTCGGGCGGATGGAATGCACGTGGCGTACAGGCAGAGCGCCTCCTGAATTTTGCCCCGGAAAAAGTATGGAACTATGAGGGAGGGATGCGTAGCGAGTGGCTGGATGGTAAGCTGCGTATCAATTTGACCGGGTTTTATACCGATATATCAGATTATCAACTGCCTTCTGCCTTTGAGACCGCAACTGGTGGCATAGCTTTTATCACCCGGAACTTTGCGGACCTGGAGGTGTATGGCTTTGAGGCCGAGATCACCGCCCATCCGATGGAGGAATTGACTGTGTTTGCCAATATCGGTATTCAGGATGCCAGATACAACAATCTTGATCCCGCAATTGTAGCCCAGCAGGCCAGATGTAACCCTGGTGTTCTTTCTATTCCGAATCCTGTTCTTGATCCTGATGATCCTATGTATAATCCTGATGCTCCTAATAATACTCCTGCGCGGATTGTGGATCCTATGCATCTCACTGGGATGAGTCCTAACGCTGGGCTACCGCGAATAGCGGTGAACTGTGCACAAGGCATTGTGAATCCTATCGGTAATATTGCACCACCGGTACGGGCGCCGGAACATCAGATTGCCATAGGAGGATGGTACACATATCGTCTTACTGAGAACATGAACATCATTCCAACCATCAATATCACCGACTATGGCAAACATAATATCAGCACTAGTGGACAGGATGTCGCATTGATTGATGGCTATACATTGGTGAATGGTGGTGTTTCCCTTGAGCATACCGAGCAGCAGTGGACTGTGACGGCATCATGTAAAAACTGCACGGATCAGGAATATTATGTGTCATATCTGGCCGGAACCCGATATTTTAGCGACCCTGCAACCTGGTCTATTACCTTTAACAAACGGTTCTAGGCTGGCAAAGATTATTGCGCGGCACGGCCGCTACCGGTTCCCAGCAAAACAATATAAATCAGGGCGGTAATGAAAATGGCGATGCAGACAGGCACACACAGGCTGAATATGCTGCCGTTATAGATAGTGCCGTTCAATACGATTGAGAGACCGCTTATCGCCATCCCCAGACTACTGGATAAACCTGCGGCGGTGGCGGCCCGCTCCGGGTGATGCATGACGGCCCCGGCCATGGCGGGCGGGTTCACCAGACCGGCGCAGGCGAATAGCAGAAAAAACGGCAGCACAATAACACTTATGCCGGGTGCAAAATTGCTGATGATTAACAGGATCAGTACAGCAGTGACGCTGGTGCCGATCAGACCATAGCGCAAGCTGGCCTCCATACCATAAGCCTTGATCAGCATACCGCCGAGGGCGGCACCGATAATATAGAACAGGGACATCGCACCGATATAAACACCGAACCGGGCCGGCCCGACCGCCAGCACATTCTGGAAAAACGCCGGTGCGTTTGTCAGAAAGGCAAAGAAGGCGGCGTTGATAAAACCGAAGATCAGGGTGTAAGCCCAGA
This sequence comes from Gammaproteobacteria bacterium, assembly GCA_051008185.1. GTDB lineage: Bacteria > Pseudomonadota > Gammaproteobacteria > Eutrophobiales > Eutrophobiaceae > CAXMWX01. Next base: position 16,211 of record JBPCXW010000154.1, on the reverse strand, counting down.
ATGAACGTGAGCGGAACAAGGTGCGGATATTGTTCCACATCAATGTCATGCCTTTTTCCACTGATTCAATATGCCGCCGGGTTTCCGGCAGGCTCTTTAGTAGCCACAGCAGGATGCCTGATGCCAGTATCGCAGTGGCGATAAAGCTTTGACGCCAGCCGCTGTTTTCAATGAAGTAACCGGACAGTAGCGGGGCGAGCATCGGGGCGATGCCCATACCGGCCGCCAGCCAGGCGATGTAACGCGCCGAATCATCGGCACTACTGCTGGTGTCACGTATGATCGCTCTGGAAACCACCGTGGCGGTGGCGATACCCATTGCCTGCAACAGGCGGTAGCAACTCAGCATCAACATATTCTGTGCAAAGGCGCAGGCGAAGCTGGCTATCGTGAACAGGATAAAACCACCGATCAATATCGGGCGACGGCCATAACGGTCGGCAAGCACACCGTGCAACGGCTGTGCCAGTGCCAGACCGAACAGATAGACGGAGATCGCGAATTGCACCTCGGCATTGGTGATGGCGAACTCCCGGCTGATCGTCGGCAGGGCCGGGATACACAAGGCCATCGCAAAAGGCGAAAAAGAACTGGCCGTGACAAGCAACACGACCGGGGGGCGTTGTGGGGGAAGGGACATTTTTCCTTTCGGTGATATGCGAATGATATAAAATTATACCAGCTTTGCTATCGGCCCGCCCCCCACCGGAGCCACTGCGGGCTACGCCCTTGTGCCACCGGCTCCCCCTCAAGGGGGGAGCAATAACAGCATGACTAGCTCCCCCCTTGAGGGGGAGCCAAAGGAGGCGAAGCCTGCTTTGGTGGGGGGCACAAACAAATGAACGGAGGTAATAATGCCCAGACTAACACCCTTGCAGGAAAACGAACTGAATCCATCTGTACGCGACCCGATACAACAGGGCAGGGAGCTGATGGGTTTTGTCTCAAACGATGCGATGACGATGGCGCGCAAACCTGAAATCCTGTCCGGCTTTCTGGCACTGGTAGAGGCCATTTATGCGCCGGGGGAGACAAGCTCCGCCCTGAAAAGACTGGTCGGCCTGATGACCAGTGCCGGTGCCGGTTGCCGGTATTGTGTCGCCCACACGGCATCCTCTGCCTTGCGTTTCGGCATAGCGGAAGAAAAACTGAATCAACTCTGGGAGTTTGAGGCCAGCCCGCTTTATACCCCGGCGGAGAGGGCCGCCTTGCGTGTCGCCCTGCATGCGGCACAGACACCCAACGGCGTGAGCGATAAGATGTATGCGGATTTCGCCGCTTGTTATTCGGAGCAGGAGCAGACGGAGATTATCGCGGTGATTGCCTTGTTCGGTTTTCTGAACCGCTGGAACAGTACGCTTGCCACCGATCTGGAGGCCTTACCGGCATCCCGTACAGAGCAACTAAAGATAAAAGTAAAGGCGGAATGAGATGGGCAGTGCTGTCAGCGAGTCCTATTGCTGGTCCAGTTGTTTCTTGAAGTAGGTCCAGCTTGTCTCGTTGGGGCGTTTGTCATCGCCCGGCGGCGGGGCTGTGTATTTGGGGTAGTTGGCCTTGATCTCCCGTTTTATCTTGTCCGGCAACTCATCCCAACCGGCCAGTTTTTTACCCACCGCATTGACATACATCAAGCCGGCACGGCTACCCATTTCCATCCAGGGCAACCATTGGGCGATACGCACCCAGGCCACATCAATGTCGGCGGTGTGTCCGGACAGGTCGGCAATGTCATCAATATCCGCGCTGAAGTTGAAGATCTCGGTGGCATGATAGGTGCCGCCCACATATTTTTGATAATCACCGCCCAGTGCATTGGTATAGAACAGCGGGATCTCAAAAGACATAAACGCCTTGCCATCAATCACCAGCGGATCAAACTTCTGCGGCTTGCCAGCCCGGTCCAGACCAAAGTTGGGCCTGCCGTTCACCGGATCATTGGCCACATGGATGACTTTCACCGTCTCCCCGCTCCAGGGGTTTTGCCATTCCCGCAATATCTCGCCTGTTTCAGGGTCCAGATACAACATGATCTCCCGTGATACCAACCGATACCCTTCACCTTTTTTCGCATCTTTTATCGTGACGCATTGACGCACATTCATACCCAATACCTGAAACAGTTTTTTGTCCCGCTCCCCGGGCACACGGGAATAGGCGCGGCCTTGCCACATATAGGTGATGGGTTGATTATCCCTGAGTGAGCACTGAATCTTGCGTTGTGCTTGCAGGTAGCCTTTTGTGGTATTGAAATCGATCTTGTCAGCGGCGGAAGCAATATCGTTCGCCAGTACGAGACTGGAAACAAGGAAGACTGTTTTGAATTTGTGCATGATAGTTTTTTGCTAAATGCTAAAACTGCGCACTGAAATCAACCCCGAATGCCGCGCCCCTGCGATTTGTAATCTGGAAGGCGCGAACAAAATCGCCATCACGGAATCGCAAGGCATCAACCGGGCTATCCTCATCAAGAATGTTTTTGCCCCAGACGGCCATTTCATAGTTCTGGTATCTGATACCGCCACGGAAATTCATCACAAAAGAATCCGGAATAATGGCCAGATTTGAGACTTGCACAAAACGCTCATCCTCATAGGCACCATTCAGGTTAAGGAACGCCTCACCCCATGCAACGGGTTGAATATAGTTCGCGGCAAAATTGAACTGGTGCGGGGAAATGCGGGGAAATTTATTGCCGGCGACACTGGACAAGACGGGATCATTACCGGCGGCAGTATTAAAAGTACCGAATAAACGTCCGTGATCCCGCGATGTGCCTTCCTTGATTTCTGAATCCACATAAGCATAACCAAAGCTTACATCCAGATTATCAGTGACAGCCGCACTGGCTTCTATTTCAAAACCGTATATATCTACTTCAGGTATGTTGATAATGTTTGCACCGGCTATGAATTCTCCAGTACTAAAGCAGGCGAAAGCACTGCCAGTACACCAAGCGTATGTTTGAGTCAACTGTGCGTCTTCAACATTATTAAAATAACCCGATGCATTCAGATTGACACGGTTGTTCAACCACGAAGACTTGAGACCAAACTCTATGGTCTCTCCTGTTTCTTCTTCAAAGCTGGCTAATTGTTGGCCGCCATGGCTTCCGGGGACGGGGTTAAAAACACCAAATATGGGTTGAGGATCGCGATTACTATTACCATTGAATCCCCCCGGTTTGTTGCCGCGGGAATAGGAACCATACAGCAAAAGATCATCATTCACTTTATATTCAAGCAGAAAACGCGCACTGATTTCAGAAAAAGTACGCGAGGCCGGGAACAGGTTGTCCGTAAAGGGATCAGTGCCATCGCGTTCAGCCCCGACGATTTCTTTTTTATCCTTTGCATATCTAAACTCTACGGTGGGAGTCAGATTATCCAGTATATCAAAAGAGATAGAGCCATAGGCCGCCAGGTTTCTTGTTTCCCGTCTGGTTACACCCAGATACAAAGCGGTATCATCCAAAGAGGTGGCCACTGTAACCGGTCTACCTTGACCACCGTTGGTGGCAGTTGTACCAGGTGGCATCTCAATTCGGTTCAGCTGGGAAGCAATGGTGCCTGCCCCGTCATAGCTATATTGATTCTCAACCAGTTCATCTTTGTAATAGAAGAAACCACCGCCATAGCGTAGTCTGCTATCCTGTGGTGAATCCAGCCTGAGCTCAAGAGAAAAATCTTCCAGATCCCGGTCTGAATAAGGAAACATACTCAAACCGGAATCAACTACGCCCAACGATGCGGAGTCGGAACCGGTCTGGCGGTCTTCATTGTGATAGCCCAGCAGGAGGGACATCTGGTAGCCGGCATCATTTGTTAGATCGGCACGAGTAGTTATGATGAATGTTTCCCGCTTCATGCCGGACTGTAGCAACAGGTCTTCATTCAGTGGCCCGACAAGGTCTTCTCCCACTCTGGCGGCTGTTAAAGTGACAGATGTATCTTTATGAGTTGGTTGAAAATCATTGGTCGGCAGGTCTTTGGGTGCCGGTAATTTGCCGACATAATAATCATCCACACCATTAGCATCAAAACCGTTCCCGGAACGATCGTCATTGGGGGCAACCATGGTAAAAGGAATATGCCCGTCATCGTCTTTGGAGTATGCCACACGGGTACGGATGGAGATATTCTCCCCGAAGTTATAGAAGAAGGTGCCGGCAATAGATTGGGTTTCTTCGTCACCGACATCATCACTGTCATCATAAGTATTGGTGAACTGACCGTTATAAGTGTAATAACGAGCATAAAGAGTAGCCGCCAGATTATCGGTCAGGGAGCCGGAAATACTGAAGCTACCCTCGCCCTCATCATAACTACCGTAACGGGCCTTGACCCTGATCTCAGTTTCATCGGGGGGGGGGGCGGTCACAAAGTTTATAGAACCCGCATAGGCGTTACGTCCATACAATGCGCTCTGCGGACCACGAACAACCTCTACACGCTCCAGATCATGCAGGCCAAAAGCGGAAGTGTCAGCGTTGACATATACACCATCAACGAAGATTGACGTACCGGATTCCACGCCAAAATCAATAGTACCGATGGAAGTCTGACCGCGGATACCGGGGCGGTCATCCCGGCGCCCGAATGATTCCTGAAAAGTGAGGCCCGGCACCTGCTTTGCCAACTCACGAATACTGTTGATAGATTGCTGTTCCAACGTTGCCCGCGTAATAGGTGTGACTGATATGCCTATATCTTGCAAGTTTTCCTCCCGTTTTCTCGCCGTGACAATGATCTCTTCCAGTACCTGACCGTAGCCGTATATGGGCACAAGAGAAGTCAGAGAAAACAACCCGATAAAAATTAACGCGGAACGCGTTTGTATGGTGCTTCTTGTGAACATAGCGATTACTCCCCCTATTGGATAATTAGCTAAATGTAGTGTTGTTATAACTATATGACATTTGGATATTACTTGCACCAATACGACAAGTCAATTGCCTTGTATTCTCCCCCTGCCCACCGTCAGAGAGAGGTGGCAAACCTGATAAAACCCTAATAATCAAATAGTTACAAGCATTATGTCAGTTTGTTTGATGCTGGCGTAGCGGCGATGGCGTGTTGCAAATTTACCATTCAGCCCCCTCGCAGGGTCAGATCTGACGGATCTCATCCGCCCCCCGCTTGCCGGATAATACCGCCGCCTCCATGCCCGATGCCGCAGGCTCGGTATGCTCGCCGATGAAATGCAAGCAGCCCTCCGTCTGGCTTATCGCACGACTAAAGCCGGTGATGCCGCCTGCCGGATAATGGGAAAAGGCACCGCGGGCAAAATGGTTATTACCCCAGCTGGTGACATGTTCCAGTTCCAGCCGCGACCTTGTCGCCGGTCTGGTCTGTTCCAGCAAGGCCATGATGCGTTTGCCCAGTTCCGTGTCTGTCAGGTGGTTCAGCCTTTGCGCCGTCGGCCCCATCAGCCAGGCCCGCAGGCGGATGACTTCACCGCTTGCATCTGTCTCGGTAAAGATGCGTCCCAGTTCGGTGTCAGTCCACATATTGGGACTCAAATCATCTTCCAGCCAAAACGGTTTCTTCGGTCGCATGAAGACATGGGACACCTGGGTATAGCCCATCTGTTTGATGGCCTGTTGTTTGGCGGTGGAAATCGTACCGCTGAGCCTGATATGCCGCAGGACACTGTTCGGGACCGCGAGCAGGCAACGATCACAACTATAGCGACGACCATCAAGACAGGACAGTTGCACCTTTGTTCTGTTGGCATCAATAGCGATTACCTCCTTGTTGAACAGGATCGGCTTGTTCAGGGAGCGGTGCATCGCATCAGGCAGGCGTTGTGTTCCACCGGCAATGATTTGCGGCCCGCCGGCGGTCTGTAAGACGGCCAGTTTGCGCAAGACATCCAGGGCAGACACGGTTGCTATGCCACTGCCGTTGAGATTGCTCTCTATCAGTCTCAACATTTCACTGTCAGCACCCAGGGTGGTGAGATGTTTGCTCAGCGGTATATCCAGATGCGCATATTCAGGCTTCCAGCAATCCAGCGGGGCGGCCAGTTTTTGTCCTTTCGCCAGCAGGCGGTATAACAATACCCGCGGTTGCGTCTTTTTCCATGCCTCCGGCAAGCGGTTCGCCACACTGTCCGGCCAGGCATCGGCATCCAGCAACTTGCCGTTAACCAGCAAGGTCATACCTTTCACACCGGGGTTGCTGTTTGAGCCGACAATATCCAACTCCCCGGCCACCTGATTCAAGGCCGTATAATTGGTGCCAATCTGGGTACCGCCGATCTCGGGATGGCCGGGCAAATCATACAGGGTATGCACTCTGCCACCCACACGCCCCGAACCTTCCAGCAACAAATAATCTATACCACTCTTTTGCAATTCCCGCGCCGCCTGCAAACCGGCCAGCCCGGCACCAACAATAATCACATCATAATGTTTGCGCTGGGCAAAAACAGGAGGGTATGTGGCGGACAGGGAAGCGGCCGCAAGCGATTGCAACAAGCGGCGGCGGCTAAGATTATTGTTGGTTTTTTTCATCGTAGTTGTTGGCATCAGGCAATCAATTGTTGCTGCTTTCCAGATTGAAAACTGTTCGCGGACGGTTTTTGGGTTGCGGGGCTTGCAGGATTTGCCAGCTTACCCCGTCGGGGCCGGTGAACAGGAAAGATGTCTCGCCGAATTCGTTTTGTGTGATTGATGAGGGACGCAAACCGTGTTGTCGTGCAAGTTTATGTACATACTTCAGTTTGGTGGTGTAAAGACTGTGCAAGGTGATGCCTTTTGCACCGATACGCTGGGCGGTGCTGCGATCTCTTGCTGTGCCCGGGTCCAGGGCGGAAAAGAACTTGAGTTTGCCGCAGATATTGTTGGGCGAGACAAAACCACGATACCAGTGGCTTGTGCCGAGGGGCATCTGGAATACCTGTTGCGGCCCTTTTTGCCAGTCGCCGTCAATGACCGGATCGTTTTCCGGTTTGAGGCCGAGTACGGTGGCGTAGTGGTCGGTGATCACGGCCAGATCGCCATTGACGATGAAGTCATGGTGGGTAAATTCACTGGTCTGTAACGGTGCGTTTTTGTTGATGCTGCCGTAACCCGGGATGGTGTAACCGTAGCGCTGGAAAAATACATGGTTGAAGTCCTGACCATAGACTGCGTTTTCCCGTACGCCTACTCGGCGTTTCTGTATGGATATTTCACCTTCGTCAAGACCATACAAATCATCAAATACGGGTGGGGTGGATAGCCAGGGTTCGCCCGCCTTGTGTCGGAGATCCAAAAACACATCGTGAATGCGGAAGATGTCCAGAGTGCGCATCACCGCCATGCGTTGGCCGATTGTCTCCGGGGGGGCATAGCCTACGCCGTCTCCCAGCGGTTGTTGCCACTGCAATATGCGTAGCAGGCCGTGGCTGTCAATCTCACCGTTTTGCAGGCGGATGGAAGTCAGGGCTGATTTTACACCATAGATCTTTTGTGCCTGTTTTGCGCTGAGCTCGGCTTTTTGCTTCACCGTGAAACCGAATTCAGCAAAATAGGCCAGTTGTGCCTCGGCATCATCGGTGCCGACCATGACCTCATAGACTCCGCTGATACCGGTGTCCGGCAAGGTCGTTTCTGCCGCATACAGGGAAACCGGCAGGCTCAATAACAACAAGATGATAATGTTTTGCATCGTTTATTCCTCCAAAAAGTTGTTCACGACATCGGCGATCTGTGTCACCCCTGTCTCCAGTACTGCGCTACTGATCTCTAACTCTACCAGTTTACTTCCCGCTATGGCGGCATTGGCTTGCAGTGTGGCATCATGCAGACTTGACCGGCTTGCCAGCACAAGGTATTCGCCCTTGAGTTGGGAAAACTTTTCCTCGCAGGGGCAATTGAATGCCGCATAAAAGCCGCTGTTGGCATTTTCTCCGGCCCGCAGTTGTTCCACAAATAATTCAAAGGCCCGGGTCAGCGGCACCTCGGCATCCAGACGCTTGCTGATATTGAATTCCCATGCCGGGGCCAGACATTCCTGATCACTACCCGGCACGGTTTTTCCCTCGTTGGTTTGTTGCAGCATTTGTTGGCGTGTTGCCTGATTGAAGTAGGGGACATCAAACAGGATGGAACGGCGTACGAGTTCAGGCCGGGTCAGTTGCAATTCTGCCGCGACCAGACAGCCGGTGTGAAAGCCCAGCAGATCCACCGGCTCATCCGGTGTCAGGGTTTGCAATAACTCGGCTATGGTGGCGGCGTAATCGGTGATGCCTGGTGTGGCACTGTAAAAATCAGAACTGCCGTAGCCGGGATAGTCCGGGGTGATAATGTCCCTGCCCGCATTGATCGCGGGGATCAGGCTGTTGAAGTAAATGCCGCTATACGGTATCGGGTGCAGACAAACCAGATCGGGCAGGCCGGGTGTCTCCCGGCCGGGGTGTATGGCCAGATGTATTTGCCCGAGGCTTGTATCAACGTATCTTTTAGGCATGGGGTGGTACGGTCTGCTGTTGTACTTCGTCATAGATTTTGGCATAGCTGCGTCTGATAACCGGGAGTAGCAATAGCACGGGCAAGCCGTAGATAAGCGGTAGCATGGTCATGGAATACCGCATGTTTTGTTCACCAAAAAACTGATCGGTGAGGATGCCGACTGTTGTCGGGCCGAGCAACAAGCCGGCCAGACTGATTACCATATAATAGAAGGCGACGGTTTGGGCGCGGATCTTGTCCGGTGTGATATTGAGCAACGCGGTTACACCTGTTGCCGTTGTCATGGAGATACCGATGGCGTTAATCGCATAGACAAACATGGCCAGCGCGGCTGACGGCATGAGCGGCGCGGCAATGCCGCTGAAAATCATAATAACCGCACCGACAATGGCTATTCTCAAGGGGGCATCCGTTATATCCCGGTTGAACAGGCGATCAGAATACCAGCCCGACAGGTTCACCGTTGCCGGGCCGACCAGTAACAGTATGCCACCGTTGATCAGGGCGTATTTTGAGGCCTCCCAACCCCAGGTACGCCAGAACATCGCCGCCAGCCAGCCCTGGCTGTAGGCAATGATCGTCATCAGGCAGAATATTGACAGAAAACTACCGAAGGCTACCCGGCGCTCCATGATGAACTTCAGTGTGTCCAGCAGGTTGGCGTTGCCGACATCAACGGTCTCGGTTGCCTGTTGGCGTTTTGGCTCGCGTAGCAGGAAAAATAACAGGGCCAGAATCAGACCCGGCATACCGACAGTGATAAAAACAAATTGCCAGGGTGCAACATCACCCACCAGAGGTAGATTGATGAAGGTGACACCCTCGGCCCATTTCAACACCACGCCGCTGAACAGCGAGGCGATGGCCGCACCAATACCTATGGACATGGAATAAAAGGCAATCGGCTTGCCGCGCTTTTCTTTGGGAAAACTGTCGGAGACCATGGACATGGCGCAGGGACTCAGCGTCGCCTCGCCGACACCGACGCTCATACGGGCGATGAATAGGTGCATGAAATTTTTCGCCAGCCCGGAGGCGGCGGTGGCCGCTGACCAGACGGCGATACCGGCGGCGACAATCCAGGTGCGGCGTTTGCGATCCGCCAGCCAGCCCAGAGGCAAACCCATGGTGGCGTAGAAAATGGCAAAGGCCGGGCCGAGTAACAGGCTGATCTGTGTGTCGGATAATTGCATCTCCGCCTTGATCGGTTCTATCAACAGTCCCAGGACATATCTGTCGGTAAAAGAGCAGATATACGCGACCGTTAAAAGAATGACCATATACCAGGCGTAACCGGCACTGGGGTAAGTGTTGTTTGTCGTCATGTTATTCCTCCCGTACTGTACAGCATTGTACACCGACATTATTACCGGTATAGAGTCCGGCCAGTGCGGCCGGCATATTTTCAAAACCTTGCATCATATCTTGCACCGGTTCTAGTTGTCCGGTCTTGATCCAGGCGGCGAGTTCATCGGTGGCCTGATAAAACTGGTGTGCGTAGTTATAAACAAAAAAACCGTGCATGGAGCCGTTAACCGATCTCAGCCGGGTATAGTTCTTTAGCCCGGGCCGTTCGTCTGCCAGATATTCCGAGATGGAACCGCACAGGACTATACGCGCCTCAAAGGCAAGTTGTTCCAGACAGATGCCGAGTATGTCCCCGCCCACATTATCAAAATAAATGTCTATACCGGCGGGGCAGTATTCGGCAAGCTTTGCCGCTACATCTTCAGTTTTATAATCAATGGCCTCATCACAGGCCAGTTGTTTTACAAAGTCACATTTTTTTTGGCTGCCGGTAATACCAATCACCCGGCAACCGGCGATCTTTGCCAGTTGGATTACCAGCGAGCCTACACCGCCGGCAGCGGCGGATACCACGACCACATCACCCGGTTTGGGCTTGGCGCAGTTAAAAAAACCGCCCCAGGCACTGAGGCCCGTCATACCCAGCACGCCCGCGGCCAGTGACCAACTCAGGTCATAGTCACGGCATTTGAAATAGCGTTCCTGTGGCGCGGCGCGGGTGACATGATAGGTCTGCCAGCCGATTTGCCCTTGCACGATCTCTCCCTGTTGGTAATCGGGATGCCGTGATTGAATGATCCGGCCCACACCGCGGCCGTGGATCAAATCACCGATGTTCAATATCATCTCACCGGCGCCGCCAGTTTCCAGCATATACATACGCATCACCGGCACGACACCGAGGTACATCGTCTGCAATAAAAACTCACCCTCCGCCGGTTCGGGGATTGGTGCCTCTACATAACTGAAGTCCGAGGGTTTGACATTACCCATCGGCCTTGCCGCCAAACGCCACTGCCGATTCAGTTCGGCACACATGCATCACTCATCAAAGCGGGTGAGACCGATCTTACCTGTCCAGCCATTGATTTATTTCAACAAAATAGCCGTTGGGGTCAAAAAAACTCATGCCGAGCAGGCGGAATACGCCGCCATCGGGTTTGGGGTATTCGGAGACATGGGGTTCGCTCTGGATATACACGCCTTCCAACTCACAAAGTTTTTTATGCACTGTCTCAACATCATCGGAGTTCATCACGAATACCGTGTCACCCACTCCCAGTTTTTTGGCGCGGGGTGGGGGTGTCGGCAAGGGCGGTTGCAGGTATTGCAGTATGCCGAGCATACCGATATACGGATCGTTGGCTTGCAGGATCACCAGTCTGGCCTTTGAGCCGGGCTCACCGGCGGGCAGGCCGACACCGGAGATGGTTACCTCATCATCGTAGTAGGTTTGCATGCCGAGAATGTCGCGGTAAATCTGTAGCGGGATGTCAATCTCATTGACCAGCATGGTGGCACGGCGGAAATCAGTGGGGACTTTATTCATTTATCTTGACTATGGCCTTGCCGGTGTTCTCGCCGCGCATGAGTCGACAGAATAAACCAATGGCGGCCTCCAGACCTTGCACGGTGTCTTCCAGATAGGCAATCTTGCCTTCTTTCAACCAACTGCTTACCTGTTGTTCAAACTCGGGTCGCAGGTCTTCATGGTCATAGACTACCATCCCGCGCACGGTCGCCCTGGCCTTGATGACAAAAACAGGGTTTGGCCCCGGCGGCATATCATCGCTGTTGTATTGCGCCATCAGGCCGCACAGGATAACCCGCGCGCCCAGTGCCAGTTGTTCCATATTGGCCTGTAGCATATCGCCGCCTACATTATCAAAATACACATCAATACCATCCGGGCAGGTGCGTTGCAGGCCGGCCCGGATGTCCTCCTGTTTGTAATTGATGCACTCATCAAAACCGGCGTCGGAGATCAGCCAGTCGCATTTCTGTTTGGAACCGGCGATGCCGACTATCCGGCAACCGTGTATTTTGGCTATCTGCCCGACCATGCAACCTACCGGGCCGGAGGCGGCGGATACCACCACGGTGTCATCGGCCTTGAGTTCCGCCAGCCGGGTCATGCCGGCGTAGGCGGTGAGGCCGGGCATACCGAGGATACCGAGCAGGGTGGATAAGGGGCCCAGCCCCGCATCTACCGGACGGGCGTCCGCTGCTGCGATGACGGCGTGGCTTTGCCAACCGCTGTGGGCCGCGACAATATCGCCCGCCTTGAATGACTTCGCGTTTGATTTGATTACCCGGCTGATGGCCTCGCCTGCCATCAGCTCGCCTTCGGCTATCGGCCCAGATATATGACGGCCGCTGATCCTGCCGCGCAGGTATGGGTCCAGAGACAGGTAGAGGGTTTCACACAGCAGTTCGTCGTTGCCTGGTTTGTCGCATTGCTGCTCCACAACGGTGAAATCCGTCTCCACCGGCGTGCCTTTTGAGCGGTGTTTGAGCCGTACCTGAATGTTTTGTGTCATCGCATTGTGCCCTGTTTTGCCCTCTTGCTATGCCCTAATGATATAATGTTATAATTTAAATACAACCTGATTGAATTTTGACCAGTCGTCTTGTCGCTCAAAAACGGGAAATAGCATGACACAAGCAGACACCACAACAACTATTATTGATGAACTGACCCGCATTGCGGGGCCGGAGGCCGTCCTGACGGACGAGGCCAGCCGGCAATTCTATTCACAGGATATTTATTCCCGCTCCATGCCGGTGCTGGCCGTGGTGCGGCCGACTGATACGGCACAACTGGCACAACTGGTGGCCTGTGCTACACAGGCGGGACATGCCGTGATCACTCGCGGCGGGGGGATGTCTTACACCGGCGGTTATCTGGCCGCCGAGCCTGATTCCATTTTGATTGATATACAGCGGCTTGATCGCATCATAGAGATCAACCGGCAGGATATGTATGTGACTGTTGAATGTGGTTGCACCTGGAAGCAATTGCATGAGGCCTTGCAGGGTAGCGGCCTGCGCACGCCGTATTGGGGCACCTTGTCGGGGATTAAGGCGACGGTGGGCGGTGGTTTATCGCAGAACAGTATCTTCTGGGGCTCCGGGCGTTACGGCAGTGCGGTGGATTCGGTGTTGAGTCTGGAAGTAGTGCTGGCCGATGGCAGTGTGGTGAATACCGGCTCCGATGCCAAGCGGGGCGGTAGCCCGTTTTTCCGATATTACGGCCCTGATCTTACCGGCCTGTTTTGTTGTGATACCGGTGCGCTGGGGATCAAGACCCGCGCCACCTTGCGTTTAATACCTGACTACGAGGTGCGCCGCGGTGCCTCGTTTGATTTTAAAACTCATGCACAACTGGTGCAGGCCATGTCGGAGATCGCCAGAGAGGATTTGGCTATGGAGTGTTTTGCGTTTGATCCCTATCTGCAACGGCAACGCATGATACGGGAGAGCGTCAGGCAGGATGTGAAGGCACTTGGCGCGGTAATGAAGGCCAGTGGCTCGGTGCTGAACGCGTTGAAAGAGGGGACGAAACTGGTCACGGCCGGCAGGGGGTTTATGGATGAGGTGGATTATTCGTTGCATATCATGATTGAGGAGCGGCAGGACAGTACCGCCGATGCGGCTCTGGCCAGGGTGGAAGCGATATGCCGACAACATGAGGGCAGGCAGATTGAAGCCAGTATTCCGACCCTGCTCCGGGCCAATCCTTTTACTCCGCTGAACAATGTGGTCGGCCCCGGCGGGGAAAGATGGGTGCCGATTCATGTGTTGGTGCCGCACTCCAGGGTCACCGATATGATTGAGGCGGTGGAAAAAGTCTTTGCTGATAACCACGCACTCGTGCAGCAACATCAGATAGGGGTGGGCTTTTTGTATGCCACGGTAGCGACCGGTTGTTTTATTATTGAGCCGGTTTTCTTTTGGCCTGATGCCCTGATGGAGATACACAGGGACACCATTGAGCCCGCTGTGCTGAAGAAGCTCAAGGGCTATGAGGCCAATTCCGCCGCGAGCGAGGCGGTTGCCGGATTGAGACAGACCTTGATTGATCTGTTTAGCGAGGCGGGCGGCATACACCTGCAAATCGGCAAGAGTTATCGCTACCGGGACGGGATAGAGGCCTCGGCATGGGCAGTCGTGGAGGGGATCAAGCGTTTGCTTGATCCTGATAACCGTATCAATCCGGGATCGCTGGGGCTATAGGCTATGGCGCAACAAATCCCTGATAAAATCGGCAAGTGCAAGCAGGGCTCTGATGGTGCATAATTGGTTTTCAATCGGGAGTAAAAACGATGACATTTAAAAATCTGTTCATTGAACACAAACGTACGAAAGAGGAAGATGCCTGGGTCAAGGAGGAACTTGACGATCAGGAACAGCGGTTTGCGAAAATTGATCAGCAAATGCAGGATCTGGCGCCACGGCGGGCGAAGTGGTATGAGGAATTTTTTGATCGCATTAGTAGCCGCGGCTTTAATGTTGATGGCGATAACAAGGTGGTTATCAAACGCGAAAACCTGCCGGTGAAACCCGATGACAAGGAAGATCGGGTGGTCTGGAAATACGGTGTTGATCCGGAATCCTGAATTGGAGATGACTTATGGCACGTCCACATATAGAACCTTTTGTTGATAGAGATGTAACATTCAAAAATATGAACCTGCCCGGCTTTGGTCGCGGCATGCGCTACAAGATGTTGAGTATGGATGGCGACACCGGTGCTTGCAGTATGACGGTGCAGTTTGATGGCGGTTACAAGCAACCGCCCGGTTTTTCCTGGTCGGAAATGGAAATGATCGTTATTGAGGGGGAGTTGCAGTTGGGCGAGCGCACGGTACGCAAGGGGCATTATTTTTATGTGCCTGCCGGTTATGTCTTGCCCGCCATCAGCACGGAGCAGGGTGCTTTGGTGCTGATGATGTATAACACCGGCGAACCCAGTCTGGTTGAGGCGACGGAGCATCATGCCCTGGCGCAGCGTGATCTGTATCACGATGTGGATTCCTATCTGGATATCCCGTGGGCGGTGGGCAATGTAACCAAGCCCTCGGTGGCCTCCGGTTGCATGATTAAACTGTTGAACTTCAATCCGATGTCGTATGCGATGACCTTCCTTTATTGCATGACGCCAAATTTTTATCAGGATAATATCTCTTATCACGATTGTGCCGAGGAGTCGTATCACCTCTGGGGCACATCCTGGATGATGCAGTTTGGCGAGATACCCAGCGGCGGTTATTTCTGGCGCCCCGCCTACATCAACCATGGCGCGTTTGCCTCCGAATTCGGCTGCATCGCCCTGGGCCGGGTGGATTCCAAACTGTTTAATTACTTCCACTACAATCCCTGGTCAACCCCGGTTGAAAACCAGGACCGGGCAGCGGCACGCCTGTATCAACGTGATCCGTTGTTATACAAATGGATGGTCAGCAAATCACACAACCATCCCCACGGCCCGGAGGATTTTGAACAATCAGCCATACTACTCGGCAACAAAGCCGCCAAGAAAAAACCGTCCACAGACGGGCATTATCACAGTCACTGGCACACACACAAGCACCACCACCATAGCCATGATTGAGGAGAGAGAGTATGTCACAGGCTACTATTGATGAAAGTTCACAGTTTAAACATTCCGTACTGGTTGATGCCGATGCCAATGATTTTGCCAGACAAGAGTTTGTCAAATCTTTCAAGTTGCACATTGCATCCAGAATTGCACCGGGCAACAGGGGGCTATATGAAACACAGGTTGTTCCGGAGATTAAGGCGGAAACCGGTAAAGAGCCTGACAACAGGCAACAGGTACGGAAAAAAATGGAACAGCAGCAACTGTATCAATTCTGGAGTTCCTTGTTGAGAAGCAGTCAGGAGATGATGTGGAAATCTGTGCAGCTTCCGGTGCAACGTCAATGGCAGGCATTGCTGGACAGTGTCAATGGCAGCAGTTCTGAATATGCAACTTTGGCTCTGGACCCGGATCTGGAAATCCCCCGTTATCATCGTCAGGTGGACATTCATTGTCAGCCCGGTGGTTATCACACTGAACAGACGGAGAATGATGTGGTTGCCGGTGCCATCTATGATCGTGCGGTTTATATCTATGCCATGGGCAGAATGGGGCCGTTCAATGATGACATGGGTGCATCAACAGTCGCGCATTTGAAACAGCTAAAGCCTGACTTCAAGCCCAGGCGTATTCTGGATCTGGGGTGTAGTGTCGGGCATAGCACCATACCTTATGCGGACGCATATCCCGATGCCGAAGTCTATGCCATTGATGTGGCCGCGCCGATGTTACGTTATGCCCATGCCCGTGCGGAAGCCCTGGGTAAACGTATTCATTATTCGCAACAAAATGCTGAGCAGACCAATTTCCCGTCCGGTCATTTTGATTTGATTGTGTCTCATATTT
>JBPCXW010000153.1:0-23525 GCA_051008185.1 Gammaproteobacteria bacterium | reverse complement strand
CTGTAGACACTGTTCCCACCATGTCAAGCATTTGTGCTGATCCAAGTACCTGTGAGACAAATCAGCAATGGCCCCCCACCAAAGCAGGCTTCGCCTCCTTTGGCTCCCCCTCAAGGGGGGAGCTATGTTACCGCTCCCCCCTTGAGGGGGAGCAGCAGAAGGCGAGCCGTAGGCGATGCCTGATGCGTGGGGGGCTCAATGCCAAGCCTAGCCTCCACAACCAGCTCCCACTACCATCTCCTCAATCAACCGATGCCTCCTTTCCCCCTCGCATTCACCCAGCCGTTCCAGATAGGCATAAAACGCCGCCAAATCCCCGTCCAGTTTTTGATAAATCGCTATCAGGTAAGGCACCAGTCTGCGGTAAGTGGATACGGAGGCGATCTTGGCATTGTTTAGATCGTTGGCAAACCAGCTATCGTAGGCAGTGTTGTCCGGGTGTTGTTGTTTCAGGTTGGTGTATGCTGTTTGTAGTTGTTGCAGGATCTGTTTTTTGTTTTGCAGTTTCGTCTGCTCGTTCATATCGCTGTTGTATATTGCTTCCAGTTCATCGCGGGCCGCCAAGATCAGTTCTATTATTTGTTCCTGAAAATCCTGGTTGTGTTGTTGCAGGCCACGATAGATGGTTGGCTCGGTCTTGTCCCAGCGAGACAGGGCTATCAGGGCGATGGTCTCGGCGACGGCTTCGTTTAGATCGGTGTCGTTTTTCAGGTAGATGTTTTGGTGCACCAGTTCGTGAATGATCAGTTTTACCAAATCTCTGTCATCGTTTCTTAACATCGTGTTCAGGATCGGATCGGTAAACCAGCCCAGGGTGGAATAGGCGGTGACGCCGCCCAGATATACGTCGTAATTTTTTTGCCTCAACTTGTCCGCCAAACGCCGGGCATCCCGTCGCGCAAAAAAGCCCTTGTAAGGCAGACAACCTACAATCAGGAAACACCATTGCCGTGGTTGCAGCGACAGACGAGGGGCGGCGAACACATTCCACACCACATAAGGCCGTTGGATATCCGCATACTCGCTATAACTGTCGGCGGTCTCCAGCAACAACTCCTCACGGGCGAAGGCGACGCTGCGGCGGATCAGCAATAACTGCCTCTTCAACTCCGGCGCCACCGCCGGATCGTCCAGAGATTGACTAACCGGTTTACCAGCAGCCAGTATCTGCAAGTGGCCGCTTACGGATTGCTTGTAGTAGTAGAGATGCGAGCAGGCACCGGCGGACAGGGCGAGGCCGCCGATAAAAACCGCTCGGAACAAACAGGTAAGAAACGCTTTCATGGTGTAATATGCAACTATCTACCATGAGTGAGAATAAAACAATGACAATAGCCCTGATTGATGTGCATGACCTGCACGCCAACCTGAACAATGCCGACTGGCTGCTGCTGGATTGCCAATACGATCTGATGGACAAGGATGCCGGTCACGCGGCCTACCGCAAGGCGCATATACCCGGCGCGGTGTATGTCCGGCTGGATACGGACCTGAGCAATCACAAGGCCAACACGGGCGGCCGACACCCGTTGCCGGAGCAGCAGCAACTCATCGCCCTGTTCTCCGCCCTCGGCATCACGCCGACCACGCAGGTGCTGGCCTATGACGCCAGTGCCGGTGCCTTCGCCGCACGCCTGTGGTGGTTGTTACGCTATGCCGGTCATGCAAAAGTCGCCGTGCTCAATGGCGGGTTGAACAGTTGGTTAGAGGCCGGTTATCCGGTAGAGAGCAAGGAGTCGGCGGCGACACCGGCACAGTCACAATTCCAGGCCGCGTTCACCGATACGATGTTTATTGATCACACACAAGTCCCGCACAGCAAACTGCTGATCGATTCCAGAGAGCCGGAGCGCTACCGCGGAGAGCAGGAACCAATAGATCCCATCGCCGGACACATCCCGGGTGCGGTGAACCGTTGCTGGAAACAAAACATCAACGCATCCGGCGAGTTCAAACCGGCGACTGAGCTCGCCGCCGAGTTGCAACAGTTGTTTGCCGATGTCCCGCCGCAGGAGAGCGTATTTTATTGCGGCTCGGGCGTGAGTGCCTGCCACAACCTGCTGGCCACCGCGCATGCCGGTTTGCCGTTGCCGGTTTTATACCCCGGCTCCTGGAGTGAATGGTGTGCCGACCCGGCCCGGCCGATAGCCACCGGCGAGGCGGGCTGACATGAGCATCCACCACCCGTTGCTCAAACTGCTGTCCGATACGGATTACCATTCCGGCAGCCACCTTGCCGACAAGTTGCAGGTGAGCCGGGCGGCGGTCTGGAAATCCGTCAAGGCCATGCAGAAGTTGGGCATCGCCATTCAAGGCAAACACGGCAAAGGTTACCGGTTGTTGCAACAACTGGATCTGCTGGACGAACAACAACTCAAACAACACCTCAATACCCCACAACCACAACTTGAGTTGCACACCGAGTTACCCTCCACCAATCTCTACCTGCTGGAGCGCATGCAACACGAGCCCATCCATGCGCGGGTGGTGCTGTGTGAATACCAGAGTCAAGGCCGGGGCCGCCGGGGCAGGGACTGGGTTTCACCTTTTGCCGCCGGTTTGTATCTCTCCATCGGCTGGCACTTCGCCGCCCCGCCGGCCTCGTTGAACGCCCTGTCGCTTGCCTCCGGCGTCGCACTGATACAGGCCCTGCAACAACTGGGTGTCAAGCCCGCCCTGAAATGGCCGAACGATATCATCGCCGACGATGCCAAGCTGGCAGGGATATTGATCGAGTCCCGAAGTGAAACGGCCACCTCTTGCGATGTGATCATCGGCATCGGTCTCAATGTCAGGCTGGACAGCCGTTACCGGCGCGGCATTGATCAGGCCGTGATCGATCTGGCCTCACTGACACCGAAGCAGGTAACACGCAATCAACTGGCGGCGGCGATCATCAACCAACAGTTCAGTATGCTGCACGAAGTCGCCTCGCATGGCCCGGCGAGTTTTATAGACACCTGGCGCAAGTTTGATTACCTGAGCGGCAAACAGGCGGCACTGGACACCGGCGGTAAAACACTGCACGGTCTGGTCAAAGGTGTGGATGATAACGGCCTGCTGTTGATGAGCATTGACGGGGTTGAGCAACGCTTCAGTAGCGGCGAGGTAAGTCTAAGGGCGGCATCATGAGGTTACTGATAGACATGGGCAACAGCAGGATCAAGTGGGCCGCGGCAGAGGCGCATCGCCTGTCCGCCACCGGTGCGGTGAGTCATGAAGGGGAAGACTTCATCACCGGCTTGCAACAGAAATGGTCAGGGCTTGCTCGGCCCGAGGCCGTCTTTATCGCTTCGGTTGTCAGGGCAGCATTGAATGGCGCTGTCAGTCGGCTGGTCTCCGACTTGTGGGGGCTGGAGCCGGTCCTCCTCAGCAGCGAGGCCGAATCAGGCGCACTGAAAAACGCCTACCGGGACTATCGGGAGATGGGCGTTGATCGCTGGGCGGCGATGTTGGCGGCGGTGAATCTCTACCCGCCACCGTTGTGCGTGATTGATTTTGGTACGGCGGTCACCGTGGATATTATTGACAAGGATAAACAACATCGTGGCGGCTATATCATGCCGGGGCAGGGCCTCGCCGCGATCATGTTGAGTAAGGCGGCACACGGCTTGTCTGCCACCCGGCCTCAGCAGTATGCAACCGAGCCCGGTCTGGCGACGCAGGAATGTCTTGCCAACGGCTATGCTACGGCACTGGTCGGTTTTGTCAGGCAAGCGATGGAGCAGGCGCAGGCGATCACCGACGGCGAGGTAAAGTTGATCATCACCGGCGGCGGTGCCAAGGCGATATCGCCACTACTACCGATGGACTACATCCACGACAAAGACCTGGTGTTGTCAGGCATGGCGTATATGACGCACACAGAATGACGGCCTCACAGATAGCACAGAAAGACCGCCAGAAAAACCGTCAGCCCGACATAGTTGTTGGATAAAAAGGCCCGCAGGCAGGGGCCCGGTTTGCGATCCTTGATCAGGTATTGCTGATAGACAAACAACAGCGAGACAACAGCCACACCGCAGTAATAGATCGCCCCCGGTTGCAACCGCAGCCCGATCAATATCAGTGCCACCAGAAACATCAACTGCATGATGCCAATGATGGTGGTATCCGCATCGCCAAACAGTATGGCAGTGGATTTCACGCCGATACGTATGTCATCTTCCCTGTCCACCATCGCGTAGATAGTGTCATAGACAAGCACCCAGAGAATGTTGGCAAAGAAGATCAGCCAGGCAAACAGCGACACGCCACCGGTGCTGGCGGCAAACGCCATCGGGATCCCCCAACTAAAGGCAAGCCCGAGAACAAACTGCGGGATAGAGATATGGCGTTTCATATACGGATAGACACCGGCCAGGAACACGCCGACCAATGCCAGTAACGCAGTCAGCAAGTTGGTTGTCAGCACCAGCCAACAGGCCGGCAACAGCAGTGCGAGCATCAACAGCAAGGCCTCCCGCGGCGTTACTGCACCGGTGGTAAGCGGCCGGTTGCGGGTTCTATCAACAAACCGATCAATATCCCGGTCAGCATAATCATTGATAACACAACCGGCCGAGCGGGTAAGAAAAGTGCCCAGCACAAACACCAGCAACAGATGTTGCCCGGGATGACCCATGTTGGCTATCCACAATGCCGATAGGGTAGGCCAGAGCAACAGCAGGGTACCGATGGGTTTGTTGAACCTGATCAGTTGCGCGTAGAGGGATGCTTTGCGTATGGCGAGGCGGAGTGGGTTGTTATGGGGAGGTGGTTGCAAGGTGGTGGTGTTGGATAGGTTGGTGGAAAGGGAATGGTATTTAATCTTGTATAGGGGCGCAACAGTAGGGTGGTATGCCACAAAATATAAGGCCTGATGGTATTGGATTGGAGGCTCTAATGGTGTATTATCAATAACTTATGCAGGTAGCCTGATGTTTGTCTCACCTGTATTGAGTTAGGACACGCAATTATAAGATTTCAATATGAATAAAAAAATAGCGCAAGAACTTTTCAATATCATTTCCGAAGGAATTGAGCATAGCACGGCCTTTCGTTTGATTGACCCAGCGGAAGGCAGAAAATTTAAATTTGCTAATGAATATAATTCTCCTTTAGGTAGATTCCTGATAGAAAATAATGATTATCAACTTAATCTATGGCTAGTGATTGCCGAGAAAAGTAAAAATAATGACTGGTACCTTTATGTGTATCTAGATCCTCCTGATGTTGTAACTTTGGCAGAAATTTGTAAAACAAATGATGATAAGACTGAACTCTGTTGGGAATACACAGCAAAGAAACGAGACTCCGAAAATAATCGAAGAAAAAAGATTTTTGAAAGTATGAATAATGGTTCAACTCGTGTGTCAATTCCGATACCTGTCAATGTTGCTGATCTTGATGAGTTTTTAGAAAAAATATTTCAATTAATTTGGTGTCGCGAACGTGCTAATAATTTAGGTGATTCTATGTACAATTTAAAAGATGATAAAGAACTAAAGATAGCGATCAAGCAGCTGGGTCCAAGAAAAGGATGGATTGTAGAGATTGTAAAACTTATTGAAAAAGTCGACAGATATTCAGATATTGAAAGCCGATCATCTAAAGATCTTCATGAACTGATTTGGGGAAAAGGAAACAAAATAGCAGATATCAGTTGGGGCGAACGCCCTGAAATCCCACTGACCGATGAGGATTTTCGAAGATGGGTAGCAGAGGAATCTCTTAAACCTGTTCCTGAACTTAGACAAGATGCCGAACAGCACCTTCAAAAATTTTATGACGAACTAATAGAGAAAACTAAATCCTCTCAAGGTAGGGCATGGGCAAAAGTTTCCAGAGCTATGGCTGCATTCTACCCCGAATATATGACATCAATGGCTAAGGATCATTTAAAAGCATTTCATGGCGCCTTAATTGAAAATGCGAGTTCAAGAAATATAATTGGATATCATCTTGATATTACAGACAGGCTAAATGAAGTGCTTGGTAGCGTTAATGAAGGTGATTCTTACGCCATCGCTGAACGAATGACTATTGCATGGAGGCTTTATGAGGAATACATACAAAAACAATCTGATAAGGCACAACCTGACGATAATCCATCGGGAGAAACCATCATGGGAATTACAAACTTAATTTTTTACGGTCCTCCAGGTACTGGGAAAACCTACAATACCATTGACAAGGCCTTAAAAATTTGTGGTGAAAACACAAAGGGCCTAGAGCGTGAAGATATTCGGCAACTTTTCGAGAAAAAAGTAGATGACGGTAGAATCGCATTTACAACCTTTCATCAGAGCATGACTTATGAGGATTTTATTGAGGGAATCAAGCCAATACTGGGCAAAAGCAAACACGAACACAAATCAAAAGAACCCGATAAAGAAGGCGATCCAGTGATTTACCGAGTAGAAGACGGCATTTTTAAAGAGTTATGTATCAAGGCTTCTTTTTCATTGGTTAAGGAAGAAGGAACAGTTGTGGAACTACTCAATTTTTCGTCAGCGTATGATAGCCTTGTGCAGGATGCAGAAGAGGAGCAAGCATTGGAGCTTGAGACAAAGAGCGGCGATAAAAAAGTAATTGTTGACTCTATATCGCAGCGCGGTAATCTTCTAATTAGGCATCAAAGTGGAACTAGCCTTTTTCCTGTCTCAAAAAGTAGCCTGCAAAAACTGCACAATGTCTTTCCCGATTTGTCGGAAGTGGAGAATATCCATGAAGAATTTAGACCCCATGTCGGTGGTAATACCACTATATACTGGGCAGTACTCAATGCAATCCATAAGAAGCTTAGATCAGAAAAAAAAGAAACGACATCTTCAGGGGAAGGTAAAAATTCATTGGAAGATAAAAAGGATGTAGTACAATCTCTTCAAAACGGAGACTACAAAGGAAAAAAAGGGGAACATTATGTACTAATTATTGATGAAATTAACCGAGGAAGCGTATCTCAAATATTTGGGGAGCTAGTCACGTTGATTGAGGATGATAAACGTCTTGGCAATCCTGAAGCAATACAAGTAGTACTCCCATATAGTAAAGAGCCGTTTGGTGTGCCGCCTAATCTCCATATTATTGGAACCATGAACACGGCAGACAGAAGCGTTGAAGCACTTGATACGGCACTAAGAAGAAGATTCAGTTTTGTGGAAGTACCTCCAGATCCAGATTTAGATTTATTAGTAGAGATTGAGATAAATGACATTGACTTGTCCCGCTTTCTAAAAGTAATCAATAAACGAATTGAGAAGCTATTGGACAAAGATCATATGATCGGCCATAGCTACTTCTTGTCTGCTAAGAGTGTTAATGATTTAAAAGCCATCTTTCAGAACAGAATTATCCCCCTGTTGCAAGAATACTTCTTCGGTGACTACGGCAAGATCGGGTTGGTTATCGGCCCCAGTTTTTTTGACATTGGCGAAGATAAAACAGCAGGTGACTTTTTCGCGCAGTTTGATGACTATGACAGTAGCCCATTGCTAGAAAGAAAAGTTTATCATCTAAAGAATGTACTTGTTGATATGGATGATGAAGATTTTGTTGAGGCTGTAAAGGAAATATATGAACCACAAGGGAAACCCTGATTAAAAATGACTCTGCCAAATATCAGCGTTTTTGAACACGATAGTCTCCGAGTTGGTCAACAGTCTTTGTCGCCTGATCAACTAGAAGCCTTGCGGCGTTTTCATGGAGAAGGTACCCCCTATTATTCTCTTATCCATAATGGCATCAAATTCAATAAGCATGTAGGGGTTATTCAAGTTGGTCAAACAGTTATTGAAGTCCTGCCGAAGGTTGATAAAGATGATAATCCTGACACATGGAGGGATGTTCTGATTTTCATGCTTCAGGCAGTTGATTTCTTTGAAATACATGCGCCGAGTAGTAGCGATTTGCGATTAAAAACAAACTCCATACTTGATCTATATTTTGAGATTTTTATAAGTAAGTTAGAGTATTTGTTACGTCGCGGTTTAGTTAAAAAATATCGTAGAACGGAAGGGAACAAAACAACCCTAAAAGGGAGTATTCAGTTCGCAAAACATATTTCTCAAAATCTGGTACATCAGGAAAGATTTTATGTCAGATACTCAAGTTACGATAAAGAGCATGATATACACGCTATTTTATATAAAGCACTAAAATTGCTGAGTCAGATAAATACAAATGTGCAATTGAGTGGCAGATTAGGAGCTTTATTACTGGACTTTCCAGAGATATACGATATGAAAATATCAGAGACTCTTTTTGCCCGTATCAATACCGCTTTAGACAGAAAAACAGAACCTTATAGAGATGCTTTGGCAATAGCCCGATTGATATTATTGAATTATCATCCTGATATAAGTCGTGGCCCCAATAATGTGTTGGCTCTAATGTTTGACATGAATCTGCTATGGGAAAGGTTCGTTTATGTGAGCCTGCGAAAGCACAAGGAAAAGGGCACAACCATAACCGCCCAAAATACCAGAGATTTCTGGAAGCCGGTTTCCGGCTATCGCTCCAGAATGCGGCCGGATATTGTGCTAAATAAAGATAGAGAAAATTGTATGGTGCTAGACACAAAATGGAAAAACTTGAATCGCGCTAACCCTTCTCCCGAGGATCTAAGGCAGATGTTCGTTTACATGAAGTACTACAAAACAAAGAAGGTAGCGTTGGTCTATCCAGGACCAGAAGACCATATCCAGCGAGGCCAGTATTATGATCACGTTACAGCTGGTTCCAAGGAACTGAGTGATGAGGAGTGTAGCGTCATCTCAGTTGGTGTAAAGGAAAAAATCAAGTCTTGGCAGAAGAAAATTAGCCAAAGTATCAGCAATGTCAATGGCGACCCCGATGAGGTATCAGATCATGAAGATTGATGCAGTGAAATTGATGAGGGATCTCAGGGCAAAAATCAATCGGGAAACAAGCGGTATGACTTTGGTTGAACAGCAGGAATACTACAGAAAACACAGCCGTTCCATTGGGGCTTTGTTGGAAAAAGTACCTGATAAAGACCAACCATCAGACTGACAATCAGTGTTGCACTGACGAAATCAATGCTTTATCGGGCTCTAGAAATAGTGCTTCATGAACAATTTAGATGATAGCCGTAGTAGGCTCGTTGATCCCCAAGGTAATGTCATCATGGGGTCAACAGTGTTTGCATTATCCCAAATTGCCTGTTAGCCTTACAATATGGCGTATAATGAAAAAAAACTAGACCGAATTTTCGAAAGGACTGATGGGCGGTGCCATATCTGTGATAAGCGTCTTGTGCGTAAGAATTACGGTACTCATGGCACTCGCGGCGTATGGGAGGTTGGGCATTCCGTTCCTCCGGCCTCCGGTGGAACCGATCATCTTAATAATCTTTATTCGGCTTGTGTTACTTGTAACCGAAGCAAGCGGGCTTCATCAACAAAACAAGCACGCAGGAAGTCTAACTCGCCAAAAGCTGGATACCAACTAGCTAAGAGAGTCCGTGGACAGGTTAAGGAGGACCAATTATCTTTTAATAAACATAAATGTGTATTGTCAGACGCAGATACAGGGATATGGCTATATCACACGGATTGTCTGGAATTCATGGATTCGCTGTGCGAAGAGTTTCCCGATGGAAAGTTTGACATGATATTTGCAGACCCCCCGTACTTTCTTTCAAACGGCGGAATTACCTGCCATGCAGGAAAAATGGTCAAGGTTAACAAGGGTGATTGGGATAAATCAAATGGGCCAGAGATAAACCACGATTTCAATCACGCATGGCTTGCAAGATGTCAAAAGCTCCTGAAACCGAACGGCACGATTTGGGTTTCCGGAACGCACCATGTAATCTTTTCGGTTGGTTATGCTATGCAACAATTGCAAATGAAAATACTCAACGACATTTCCTGGGAGAAACCAAACCCTCCTCCAAACCTGTCTTGCAGATATTTCACGCATTCTACTGAAACCATCATCTGGGCGGCCAAGGGTGATAAGTCAAAGCATTTTTTCAATTATAAATTAATGCGAGAACAAAATGCTGGCAAACAGATGAAAACTGTTTGGCGAATAAAGCCTCCGCATCGATCGGAAAAAACACATGGCAAGCATCCGACACAAAAACCTGTGGATCTGCTTGACAGGATCATACTGGCAAGCACTGAACCTGATGACTTGATATTCGATCCCTTTTCTGGAGGTTCAACAACCGCCGTAGCTGCGATACGCCATGGAAGAAAGTTTATAGGCTGCGAACTTGAAAAAGATTTCATAGAAACATCAAAGGCCAGAATTCAGGATGCGGTATTGTATTTACGTCGGCAAGGCCGAGGAGAGAATAACGATGGCTAAAAAAAACGTCTATAAACATACGATTGACTTGGAAAAGCTTTCAATCAAAAACACAGATCGTGATGAATTTGCAAAGCGACTCGAAGATATACCCTATCGTGGATATGAAGTTGAAAACATTGCAGATGGACGAAAAATTGTGATAGCGAAGCCGGGGGGAAAGCAGGCATGGGGAAAATTGAGAAAGGAAGATTTTTTTGTTTTCATATTTGACCCGACGGAACAAACTCTTTGGCAGATTACTCATAAGCAAATTCTGGAGGATCTGCAAGGGAAGTCAGAGAAAGACAAGAAGGAAACAATAAGAATTCTCAGGGCATTTGAAAGAGTTTACAATGGCGAAGAACCCGATGAAGTTTTACAGGATGATCCGCTGACGAACCCCGCTGGAGAAAACCCGGAAGCACTTCTGAAGGCTTACAAATGGATTTGGGGCCAGGAAGACGTTAACTACCCTGACCGTAGCAAGTTTAAGGGTAGGGCAATGTCGTGGGAAAGTCTGGAGGAGTTGCTCAATGATTTGGTTGACAATTACCCAGATGAAACTAAGTGAGATGTGGTATCCTGTACAGGCCGTAATCTTACACCAAGGCAGAAACTAGCAAGCGGTGGCTAGAGGGTAAGAAATATATGGTGCAGGATGGGGATGTTCATTTCAGAGTTAACGTGTGACAGTAACAGACAACTTCACCGAGGGGCACTAGGCAACCATGAGAGCTAATGAAAATAATTTAGAGCGGTTTTTGTCTCTAAATAATACTCAATTCGTTATACCTGTGTATCAACGCAACTATGACTGGGCTGATACGCAGTGCAAACAACTGCTCGACGATATACTCACTGCAGGAGAAAATGAGGAAATAGAAGCACACTTCATTGGTAGCGTTGTTTACATATATGATGGCCCAACCCGGTTGGCCTCATCGACCGTGCGAGAATATTCGATAATTGATGGCCAGCAACGCTTGACTACTATAACGCTAATCTACATTGCCCTCTATAACTTGCTCAAAAAAATGGGCGACCGGTCACAATTCGAAAAAATACATGAAACCTATCTCACCAATAAGTTTGCAAGCAATGAGGGAAAACTGAAATTACGACCTACCGAAAGCGATGATCGTGCTATAAAGCACCTTCTTTCTAAAGGTAGCTCGGAGGATTATAATGACGAGCTTTCAAGGGTTATCAGAAATTACAACTACTTTAGAAATAATATTACTGAAAGCAATTTGAATCTTGTAAATCGGGGGCTTGAAAAATTGATGTTTGTTGAAGTTTCGCTAGAGCGTGATAGGGATGATGCTCAGCGAATATTCGAAAGCCTAAACTCTACTGGCTTAGATTTATCTCAGGCAGACTTAATACGGAATTTCATCCTAATGGATCTCCCGCAAAAGGAGCAGATCAAAATCTATGACCACTTTTGGGAAAAAATTGAACAACAAGCCAAAAAGTTAGACACTAACCAGAGCAAAGTTTCTGACTTCATTCGTGATTATTTGACACTGAAACAGAAGAAAATACCAAATAAGAATAAAGTTTATATCGAGTTTAGATCTTTATACTCTAAACTGACCTCAAAAGAACGAGAATCCCGCCTAGAAGAACTTGTAACTTTAGTTATTCCTTACAGAAAATTTCTTAATCCATCTGAAGAGAAAGATAATGATATACGTCGCGAGCTTAAGCATATTGAACAACTTGAGATCAACGTTTGCTTCCCTTTCTTGATGCAAGTATTCTCAGACTATCAGGAGAGCATTATCAACAAATCGGATTTGATTAATGTGCTTAAGTTAATTCAAAGTTTTGTCTGGCGACGATTTGTCGTAGATCTTCCGACAAATGCCCTGAATAGAATTTTCATGAGCTTGTATGAAGATGTTGATAAACATAAATATGTTTCTAGTATTGAACAATCTTTGGTGAAGCGAAAAGGCAAGCACGGGTTTCCGACAGATTATGATATAAAATCTATTCTGCCTGGAAAAAACTTTTACCATATTAAGCAGAAAAACCGAACCTACTTTCTGCATTGTCTGGAGAACCATGAAAACAATGAGCCAGTTCAAATTGAAGGTAACGAAGATATTACTATTGAACATATTTTCCCGCAGTCTCCTGATAAAGCTTGGGAAGAAGATCTGGAAGACGAAGATACCTATATGAAGTTTAAAGAGATATATTTGCATACTATTGGAAATCTTACGCTTTCAGGCAATAATGGCAGTTTGGGAAACAGGAGATTCGCAGATAAAAAGTCCATGAATGAAGATGGAAAAGAACAGGGATACGAATTCAGCAGGCTTTGGTTGAATCGATATCTGCAAAGTATTGACCGTTGGGACAAAAAAGCCTATCAGGCCCGTACCGAACAGTTGAAAGAGCGGGCACTTCAAATCTGGCCTTATCCAGATGTTCAACAGTCAGACGCTAAAATCTCCGAGGAAGTCAATATCTTTGAAGCGGAAGATCCTACGGGCAAGAAGTTGGAATATGCGATCTTTGCGGATAAACGTATGGACACTGTCAACATTACCGAGCTGTATGTAATTGTGATGAAGGAACTTTACGCAAGAAACCCAGAGCCTTTCCATACTTCCAAGTTATCCGTTCGCTTAAAGCTTACAAAAAACCAAGAGAATCATAAGAATTCTATTGCACTCCATGATGACGGGTATTGCATCGAAACCAACTTTCCAAGTCAAGGTAAATTTAACCGCATTAAAGAAGCTCTTGCAATTTATGACGCTGAAGACGACTTGACTTTAAAATACGCTGATTGATGCGTCCTTTATCTTGGCAACGGAGGATAAAAAGGACTAAACTACACCCATGCAAAATCCATCTACAACAAAACTGACGACGAACCGCATAAAATATCTGCATGAGCAATTTGAGTTGGCAGGCGAGGTAGCGGCTACGCTCCAGTTTTCCAGTGAATACGCTAGTAATTTCTTCGGTACGGATAAATGCGTTTCAACAGAACAAATTTCTGATGAACAATTAATGTGGCTTGAGGCAACGGCTTTACGGTTTGCGCGACTGTCCAATACGTTAATCCGGAGAGTATTTCGCGCTATTGATGCCATTGAACTGGTTGATGAGGGCTCTTTACTGGATCGATTTTCCCGAATGGAAAAACGGGATTTGCTTCAGGAGGCAGAGTGGCGACAAATAACAGAATTACGCAATCAGGTGGTGAGTGAATATGTAATTGAAGACCTGAGTATGCTCTATGTTGAGATTCTCGCCAAATGTCCGGTGTTGCTTGGGGTGATGTCAAAGCTGGAAGAATATATTCGCCAGCCGCGCTTCGCCTTGGATGGATGACTGTAGCTGATAATGCTTGTACAACGCATAACGGTCGCGACAGAAGCCTTTATGAAAATAATTCCAGCACTAATCTGCACCCTAACCATTTCCTGCTCAGGATGGCCCGGCTCTGACACATCCCCCGATCTATCCAACCCGCAGCAAGGACTAAGTTATAATGCCGAGGACTGTGCAACCCTCACAAAGTGTTCTGTTGATACAAGCTGTCCTGCCGGGCTGGATTGTTTGTTTGGGCCTTGTGGCAATGAGCAGGCGGTTTGTGTTGATAAGGTTGACGCAGGAAACAAGATGTGTATTCTGAGAAAGTGGGCAGTGCAGGAATCTTACCCCGGTAGGATTATCTGTGGAGAGGGGGTTTTAATTCGGTACTAACATACGATTTGGTATTTATATCAGACGAGGAAAATTTCATGATAAATATAACAAAACAGTTGCCGTTCCTTGTTGTCATTGCATCACTCATTACTGCCTGCGGTGGAGGCGGAGGCGGCGGTGCCAATGTCGTGACTCAACCTCCACCCCCACCCCAAGAGAGAACTGAGGCAGAAATCCGGCAGGAATATGCCGCACATCGGGAGTTCAGGAACCAATCCGCCCTGACTGTGGTTAAGGCTCACTATGCTTATGCGCGCGGTGCAACCGGCGCAGGCATTACCGTCGGCATTGTTGACTCAGGGGTTGACCCCAATCATCCGGAGTTCAGGGGGAAACTGCGTTCTACTGAGTTTGTCGGAAGTCCCGCCCCGAACTACGCTGTTTGCTCGGCGCGTGCCCAAGACGGGACCTGTACTAACCCGGACGACTTCCATGGGACCTTCGTAGCCGGTGTCATCGCGGCAAACCGGGACACGGGGACCACGGATAGTATTCATGGCATCGCCTTTGATGCCGCGCTACGCTCAGTAGGGATTCCTTTAGACGATGCTCCCCCTTTCTATACACCGATCTCATTACCCGACGCGACGATTACACAAGGAAGCGAAGAGATCGCCGGAATAGTTGGCGGGCTGAACTCACAGGTCACCGCCATCAATCTGAGCATTGGTTTCCAGGGGAACATTGAGGATTACACTGAGGCGGCCATCCGCGCGGCTTTTTCCCGTGTGATTGAAACTATTGCCCAGGCGGGGACCGAGGCCGCTGACCGCACTGTCTATGTATGGGCGGCTGGCAATGCTAATGGGTCCAGAGATCAGAATTTTGCCCTGGTGGATGCTACATCACCAGAGATTATATCTGGGCTCCCTGTGCGGGTTTCCGAATTGCGCGGCCACTCTCTGGCCGTGGTTGCAGTGGATGAGAGTCAGGGTGGCACGATTGCGGACTTCTCCAACCGATGTGGTATCGCAAAGGAATTCTGTCTGGCCGCGCCGGGTGTAGCTATTACCGGCCCGACTCCCAACATCTATTGTCGGCCCGGATCAGGGGACTGCTACACCACGGCAGCCGGCACCTCCTTTGCTGCCCCGCTTGTTACCGGCAGTGTCGCGTTGCTCGCCCAGCACTACCGTGGTCAGCTTGGGAACAGTGAGATCGCCGCACGCCTGCTTGCTACTGCCAACAAAAACGGTATCTATGCGAACTCAGACATCTACGGCCAGGGGCTTCTCGATCTGGATGCCGCCACGCGACCGCTAGGCACAACACGGATCCTTACCGGTGGCTCACTCGCGGGGCCGTTCGCTCTGGAGGGTCTGAGCAGCCTGTCTCTCGGGTCGGCCTTCGGTGATGCGGTCCGGCAGGGGCTGGCAGGCCGCGAGATTGCGGCCTTTGATACACTGGACACGCCGTTCTTCCGTTCGTTTGATGACTATATCCGTCCGGCCTCAACTGCGATGCGTCTGGAAGATCGTCTCTGGGCAATGGGCAATGATCTGCGCGGCCCGCTGTGGAGCAGTGGCGGACTTGAATTGCGGGCGCGCTTTGATCGCAGGGCAAGCCCTCGCTCCGGTCTGTTGTCTCTGGCGCATCAGGGCGACAGTCCGGCCACCGAATTCGGCGACCAACCGAGGTGGCACCTCAACCACATTGAAACCGGACATCGGCTGGGTTCGCTTTCCCTGACGCAACAACTGGGGGACAACGATGTGTTCATCGGTTATCGCAGTCATCCGGGCTGGCGCTTCGGACTTCATGCCGCCTTGACAGATTCGGCCGCCCCCGTCATCGCACCGGGAACATTTACTGATGAGACGGCCTTCACCAACCCGTTCCTCGCGCTCGCCCGCGACGGTTCGGTCGCCGGTGTCTCAATGCCGGTGGGTCGGGGTGCGCTCAGTGTGGCGGCGTTTCACGGTGCCGCGCAGTACGGCGAGCGACGAGTCGCCGATGACAGTCGGGCTACCGGCACACTGGCCGAATACCGGGTTACGGACAACGAGTCTTCCGGCCTCGCCGTGCAGGCGGGCTGGTTGATGGAGCCGCAACGTCTGGCCGGTAGCCGTCCGGACGGTGCGTTCGGCGCATTGGGTTCCAGCACCAGTTTCATGGGTATCTCCGCGCACCACCGGGCTGCCGATCGCTGGACACTGTTTGCCAGTGCCCATGCGGGGATGAGCCAAGTGCAGATGCAAAACCAGGGCGTGTTGCAAGATGTGTCGGCACTGTGGAGTAGCACTCTGGGGATTGGCATCGTCGGTGAGGAAATCATCAATACAGAAGATCGTCTGGCACTCCGGTTCTCACAACCCCTGCGGGTTGAATCGGGCGATGCCCGGTTGCGTTGGACTTCGGGCCGCACCCGCGACAGACAAGTGCAGATTGAACAGGCCGCGCTTGACCTGACACCTTCAGGCCGCCAACTGGATCTTGAACTGACATACAGCCGCCCGTGGAAAGGCGGTCTGGCCTGGCTGGCGATGCTCGCCTCACACCAGCCGGGGCACACTCGCGGCAAGCATGATTTCGCACTGCTGATGCGTTACAGCAGTGACTTTTGATATATAATCCGGAATTCATATCAGATGCAGACGGGAGAAGCTTGATGATAAATATAACAAAGCAGTTACCGTTCCTTGTTGTCATTGCATTACTCATCACTGCTTGCGGTGGAGGTGACTCCAGTGTCAGGCAACCGACAACTACTACACCCCCGCCCGAGCCCCCGCCCGAGCCCCCGCCCGAGCCCCCACCCCAGATATACATGCCGAGTGCCGAGGAACTGAGGCTCCGGCAGGAATATGCTGATAATCAGGAGTTCATAAACCAACCCGGCTTGGCTGCGATTAAGGCTAACTATGCTTATGCGCGCGGTGCAACCGGTAGCAACATTACCGTCGGCATTGTTGACGCAGGGGTTGATACCGGTCACTCAAAGTTCAGGGGGAAGCTGCGTTATGAGTATGTCACAAACGCTGTAAACCCTTCCCCGGACTACAATACTTGTTTAATGATTGATCCAGACGATGGTAGTTGTGATAACCCGCCGGACGCGCATGGGACCATCGTAGGCGGTGTCATGGTGGCGAGGCTGGACGCGGGGACCACTAGTACACTTCCTGTTCATGGCGTTGCCTTTGATTCCGCGCTATATTCGGTCGGGATTCCGTTGGGCTCTGCTCCCCCGGAGCATATGCCTATCATGATATCCACAGACGACGAGCTCGAAGGATTTAGAGAAGTAAGCGAAGCTTATGCCGGTATATTTGATAGGCTGAACCCTCATGTCACCGCCATCAACCTGAGCCTTGGTTTCAGCGGGAACATTGAGGATTACACTGAGGCGGAAGTCCGCTCGGTTTTTTCCAGCATGCTTGCATCCATTGCACAAGCGGGAACCGCACCCGCCGACCGCACTGTCTATGTATGGGCCGCCGGCAATAGTCATGGGAAACCCCGTGCTTCGGACCCTACCCAACTGGTGGATGCTACATCACCAGAGATTCTAGCCGGGTTCCCTGCACTGATTGCCGAATTACGCGGCCACTCTCTGGTCGTGGCCGCACTGAAGCCGGATGGCACGATTGCAGACTTCTCCAACCGTTGCGGTATCGCAAAGGAATTCTGTCTGGCCGCGCCGGGGGAGGATATTTTCGGCCCGGTTCCTAATCTATACTGTCTGCCTAGCACGGGGGGAGACTGCTACCTGAGCAGAGGAATACGGGGCACCTCCCTCGCCGCCCCGTTTGTCACCGGCAGTGTCGCGCTGCTCGCCCAGCACTATCGTGGCCAGCTTGGGAACAGTGAGATCGCCGCACGCCTGCTTGCTACTGCCGACAAAAGTGGTATCTACGCGGACTCAGCCATCTACGGCCAGGGGCTGCTTGATCTGGATGCCGCCACGCTCCCGCTCGGTACGACACGGCTACTCACCGGTGGCTCACTCGCGGGGTCGTTCGCTCCGGAGAGTCTGAGCAGCCTGTCTCTCGGCCCGGCCTTTGGCGATGCGCTTCGGCAAGGGCTGGCGGGCCGCGAGATTGCGGCCTTTGATACACTGGACACGCCGTTCTTCCGTTCGTTTGATCAGTATGTGCATCCGGCCGCGACTGCGGTGAGTCTGGAAGATCGTCTCTGGGCATTGGGCAATGATCTGCGCGGCCCGCTGTGGAGCAACGGCGGACTGGAACTGCGGGCACGCTTTGATCACAAGGCAAGCCCTCGCGCCGACTCCGGTCTGTTGTCACTGGCGCATCAGGGCAACAGTCTATCCACTGAATGGAACCGGCACCTCACACACATTGAAACCGGACATCGGCTGGGCTCGCTTTCTCTGACACAACAACTGGGGGACAACGCTGTGTTCATCGGCTATCGCAGTCACCCGGGCTGGCGCTTCGGACTCCATGCCGCCGCGTTGACAGACTCCGCCGCCCCCGTCATCACACCGGGGACATTCACTGACGAGACGGCCTTCACCAACCCGTTCCTCGCACTCGCCCGCGACGGTTCGGTCGCCGGTGTCTCAATGCCGATGGGTCGCGGCGCGCTCAGTGTGGCGGCGTTCCACGGTGCCGCACAGTACGGCGAGCGACGGGCCGCCGATGACAGTCGGGCCACCGGCACGCTGGCTGAGTACCGGGTCACGGATAACGAGTCTTCCGGCCTCGCCGTGCAGGCGGGCTGGTTGATGGAGCCGCAACGTCTGGCCGGTAGCCGTCCGGACGGTGCGTTCGGTGCGTTGGGTTCCAGCACCAGCTTCATGGGTATCGCCGCGCACCACCGCGCCGCCGACCGTTGGACACTGTTTGCCAGCGCCCATGCGGGGATGAGCCGGGTGCAGATGCAGGATCAGGGCGTGTTGCAGGATGTGTCGGCACTGTGGAGCAGCACCCTCGGGATTGGCCTCGTCGGTGAGGCGATCATCAATACCGAAGACCGGCTGGCACTCCGCTTCTCGCAACCGCTACGAGTCGAATCAGGCGATGCCCGGCTACGCTGGACCTCAGGCCGCACCCGCGACAGGCAACTGCAACTTGAACAGGCCGCGCTTGACCTGACACCTTCAGGCCGCCAACTGGATCTTGAACTGACATACAGCCGCCCGTGGAAAGGCGGTCTGGCCTGGCTGGCGATGCTCGCCTCACACCAGCCGGGACACACTCGCGGCAAGAATGACTTCGCACTGCTGATGCGTTACAGCAGTGACTTCTGAACCAGCGCAACAAGCATCACACATTGCCGAATTCCCGGGCATCGTTCAACCAGCGTTTGATTAGCAGGTCTGCCACCTGCGGGTATTGTTGCAGGATTTGATCGGCACCGTCGCGCGCCGCGGGGATCAGTGCGGCGTCTCTGGCAAAGTCCGCTATCTTTAGCGGCGGCAGGCCGGTTTGCCGGACACCCAGCAGTTCGCCGGGGCCGCGCAGTTGCAAATCTTTTTGCGCGATGACAAAGCCGTCGTCCGTCTCGCGCAGGGTGTTCAGGCGTATCTGTGCGACCTCCGTCAAGGGTTCCTGATATAACAGCACGCAGTAACTCTGGTGGCCGCCGCGACCGACCCGGCCGCGTAACTGGTGTAGCTGCGACAAGCCCAGCCGCTCGGCGTTTTCAATCACCATCAGGTTGGCATTGGGCACATCAATCCCGACTTCTATGACCGTGGTCGCAACCAGCAGGTCCAGCCGGGCGGATTGGAACGCCTGCATGATCTGCTCTTTCTCGGCGGGCTTCATCTTGCCGTGTATCAACGCCACCTTGAGTCCCGGCAGGCTGTCGGCCAGCGTGGCGGCGATGGCCTCCGCCGCTTCCAGCTCTGTGGTCTCGGAGTCTTCAATCAGTGTGCAGACCCAATACACCTGCCTGCCGGCGGCGCAGACTTCATTGATGCGCCGGATAATGTCCGGTCTCTTCTTGCTGGACAAGACGGTGGTGGTCACCGTGCCGCGACCGGCCGGCAGTTCATCAATGACGGATATGTCCAGTTCGGCAAACATCGTCATCGCCAGTGTGCGCGGGATAGGCGTGGCGGTCATGATCAACTGGTGCGGATATTCATCATCCGCCGCACCTTTTTCCAGCAGTGCCAGCCGTTGATTGACACCGAAACGATGTTGTTCATCTATGATCACCAGCCCCAGTTTGTTGGCCGTTACCTGTTCCTGAAACAGGGCATGGGTGCCGATGACGATCAGCGGTCGGTCTGATTGCAATGCTTCCAGTGTTTGTTTGCGTTCGGTGCGGCTTTGTTTGGCGTTGAGTAACAATACTTCTATGCCGAGTGCATCAAACCAGGTCTTGAAGTTACGGTAATGTTGATCGGACAGCATTTCCGTCGGTGCCATCAGGGCCGCCTTCAGGCCGGCGTCAATGGCGTGCAGCGCCGTGATCGCGGCGACAACGGTCTTGCCGCAACCGACATCGCCTTGCAACAGGCGCAACATCGGGGTAGGGCGTTGTATGTCGGCGGTTATTTCGGTGATTACCTTGTCTTGTGCGCGGGTCAAGGCAAAGCCTAACCGGGCGATGAATTTATCCGCGGTGGCCGCTTGCGCTTGCGCCGCTTGTGTTTGCATGGTGGCGACAGGGTAGGCGCGTTTTTCCTGAATGTTCTTTCGCATTCCCCTGATGCTGAGTTGATGTGCCAGCAATTCCTCAAAGGCGAGCCGTTGTTGTGTGTGGTGTGTGCCGTTCAGCAACGCATCGGTGTCGGCGTCTGCCGGTGGCCGATGTACGAACCGCAAGGATTCGGCCAGCGTAATAAAGTTGTGTTGTTGCAGGATGGTCGGCGGTATCAGTTCCCGCAGGCCCTGTTTATCCTGTTGTAACACCTTCAGGGCCTGCCCGGACAACTGTCTGAGTTTGAATTGCGACAGGCCCTCGGTGGCGGGATAAACCGGTGTCAGTGTTTGTTCCGGTTGTCCGTCTTGCCCGGCGGCCAGGATCTGATATTCGGGGTGGATGATCTCCAGTGTCTCCTTGTTTTTTCTTACCTTGCCCCAGCAGCGTATTTCACTGCCTTCAACGAGGTTGGCTTTCTGCCAGCCGGTGAAATGAAAGAAGCGTAACAACATCGCACCGGTGCCGTCGCTGATACGGCATAGCAACTGGCGGCGTTTGCCGCGCCGGGCTTGCACCAGCTCAATCATTCCCTGTACCAGCACGGTGTCATCGGCGCGCACGGTGCCGATGGCGGTGATTTGGGTGCGATCAATATAGCGGCTGGGTAAATGGAACAGGCAATCCTGAACCGAGTGAATGTCAAGCCGGGACAGATGTCCGGCGATAGCCGGGCCGACTCCTCTTAATGCTGTGACGGGGGAACGTAGTTGCAACGGTTTGGACAATTAGTTTGTTAGCTCCATAATCGCGTCCATCTCCACGCCGGCACCTTTGGGTAGTGCCGCCACGCCGATGGCCGCCCTGGCCGGGTAGGGGGTGGTGAAATAACCGGCCATGATCTCATTCACCAGGGCGAAGCAACCGAGATCGGTCAGGTAAATGTTTAGTTTGGCAATATCGTTCAGTGTGCCACCGGCGGCCTCGGCAACGGCGGACAGGTTTTTGAATACCTGATGGATCTCGGCCTCAATATCGGCATTCACCAGTTGCATGGTTTGTGGATCAAGCGGGATCTGTCCGGACAGATATACCGTGTTACCGTTTTTGATTGCTTGCGAATAAGTTCCTATTGCCGCCGGTGCGTTGTCGGTTTGTATGTTCTCTCTTGCCATGTCTTGTGCTCTTGTCGCGTTACAAAGTCCTGATTATAGCAAAGCCTGTTTATCTCCTGCTGACTTTGGCGACATGTTTGAGACCTCTCACTCGCCGCAGGACATGCGCCAGATGCAGCCGATCCCTGACCTCCACCGTGAATTTGAGATGGGTGTATTTATCCCCCTTGTCCTCCATCTCCACATGCACGATATTGGCCTCCTGATAGGAAATAACCGAGGCGATCTTGGCCAGCACGCCTTTCTGGTTGGTGACATCAACGCGTATATTGGTCGGAAATTCCCCGGTTATTTCCGGTTCCCATTCCACATGTATCCATTTGTCGGGGTGGTTGCGGTACTCCGCCACATTGGGGCAGGACTGATGATGCACGACAATGCCACGCCCGGAGGTGACATAACCGTGTAGCGGGTCGCCCGGAATGGGCAGGCAACATTTGGGGAAGCTGATCAACATACCCTCGGTGCCCTTGATGATCAGCGGCATATTATCGGTGCCATTGAACTTGTCCGGGTTCTGATCAGGTGCCAGCAGATGCCGCGCCACCAGTACGGCGAGGCGATTGCCCAGCCCTATCTCTTGCAACAGTTCATCCTCGCTTTGCAGATGAAACTCATCCAGTACGCCTTGCATTTGTTGTTCGGTGATGGAGTCGTAATCGGTGGAAAGCATTTTCAGATCCCGTATCAGCAGGCGTTTGCCGAGCGACTTGGCCTCGTCGCTGCGCAGGTGTTTCAGGAAGTGGCGGATGTTGGAGCGCGCCTTGGCGGTGACGGCGAAGTTCAGCCAAGCCGGGTCCGGGCGTGCCGCCGGTGCGGTGATTACCTCTACGGTCTGGCCGGTCTCAAGCCGTGTCGCCAGCGGTGCCAGCCTGCGATCCACCCTGACGCCGACACAGGCGTTACCGACATCGGAATGGATCGCATAGGCAAAATCTACGCAGGTGGCGCCTCTGGGTAACTCAATGATCTTGCCCTTGGGGGTGAAGGCATAAACCGCTTCCGGGAACAGATCCACTTTGACATGTTCCAGAAACTCTCGCGGATTACCGGCCGTTGTTTGTATATCCATAATGCGTTGCAGCCATCCGCGGGCGCGTTTGTGGGCGCCGGAGCGATCCTGCGAGGTGCCGGATTTATACAACCAGTGCGCGGCAATCCCGGCCTCGGCGACATCGTCCATCTCGCGTGTTCTGATCTGCACTTCTATCGGCACGCCGAACGGGCCGAACAACACGGTGTGCAGGGATTGGTAGCCGTTGGATTTGGGGATGGCGATGTAGTCCTTGAACTTGCCCGGCACCGGTTTGTAGAGGTTATGCACCGTGCCCACTGTTCGGTAGCAGGTATCCACATCATCAACCATGATGCGAAAGGCATAGACATCATGCACTTCATCAAACGGTAATTGTTTGGTCAGCATCTTTTGGTAGATGCCGTACAGATGTTTTTCACGGCCAATGAGATTGACGGCAATTTTTTCCTGGCGTAGTCGCCGGCGCAGGGCGTTTTTGATCTTGGTGATGATCTCCTTTCTGTGGCCGCGCGCCTTGACCATCTGTTCGGTCAGGATTCGGAAGCGCATCGGGTACAAGGTGGCGAAGCCCAGTTCTTCCAGTTCCAGCCGGATGCTGTTGATCCCGAGCCGTTGTGCGATGGGGGCGTAAATGTCCAGTGTTTCTCTGGCGATGCGGCGGCGTTTTTCCGGCTTCAGGGCGCCGAGGGTGCGCATATTGTGTAGCCGGTCGGCGAGCTTGA
>JBPCXW010000152.1:0-11409 GCA_051008185.1 Gammaproteobacteria bacterium | reverse complement strand
GCCTCTGGCTCCCCCTCAAGGGGGGAGCTATTCGTGCTGTGTCCATGTGTTGTCAATATAGTATTCCAGTGGCTGGTATTCATTCTTGTAGTTCATTTTTTGACAGTCCGCCACCCAATAGCCGAGGTATAACCAGGGCAGGTTCAGGGATTTTGCCTGCTCTATCAGGGACAGTATCGCAAAGCGGCCCAGACTGCGTTTGTGCAGTTGCGGGTCAAAGAAGCTATAAACGGCGGACAGGCCGTTGTCCAGCACATCTGCTACCGCGACACCGGCCAGCGTATCGTGCAGACGCATCTCAAAAAACAGGGTGTCGGCCCATTGGCAGGTCAGGAAATTCATATAGTCCTGCGGGGTCGGATTATCCATGCCGCCGCCGGGGTGACGCGATTGCAGATATTGTTGGTATAACAGGAAGTGTTGTTGTCGGTATTCCGGCGACAGCGGGCGGATGCGGATGTCACGATTTTTATTGCGGGTGCGTTGCTGGGCGCGTGACGGCACGAACTGCTCAACCGGCACCCGCACCGCGATGCAACTGTTACAGGAGTCGCAATGCGGCATATAAATCTCCTTGCCGGTGCGGCGGAAGCCGTGCGCCAGCAGGCTGGAATACAGGCGCGGGGTCTTCGGGAAGGTCGGGTCGGCAACCAGCTGGCTGGCCTCGCGTTGCGGCAGGTAGTTGCAGGGGTGGGCGGGGGTCAGATACAAATCCGGTTTGTCATCCATGCTCATTGTGTCCCCCACTGGTATGCGATGTCCGGTTGGCAATAGTGTTTGAGTATATTGACAAACAATTCGCGCGGGATGGGTTTGGCGCCGAGGCTTTGCAGATGGGGTGAATGGATCTGGCAGTCTATCAACCGGAAGTCGTGTTGCCTGAGTTTGCTGACCAGATTCACCAGCGCGACCTTGGACGCATCCCGTTTCCGGCTGAACATGGATTCACCGAAAAACACCCGCCCGATCACCAGCCCGTATAAACCGCCGACCAGCTCCTGTCCCTGCCAGCATTCAACCGACAAGGCCCGGCCTGTGGCGTGTAGCGCGGTATAGGCCGCGATCATCTCCCCGGTCAGCCAGGTGTCGGCGGAGGCCTGTCGCGGCGCAGCGCAGGCCCGGATGACCTCGGCGAAGGCTTGATTGAAAGTGGTCTTGTAGGTGTCCCTGCGCAGGACCTTGGCCAGACTTTTGCTGATCTTCAGCTCATCCGGTTCCAGCACACAACGCGGGTTCGGGGACCACCACAACACCGGTTGGCCCTCGCTGTACCAGGGGAAGATGCCGCGCCGGTAGGCATCAATAATGCGCCCGCTGTCCAGCGTCCCGCCTATGGCCAGCAGGCCGTTGGGGTCGCGTAGCGCAGATGATGTCGGCGGGAAGTCGGGCGCGATGATGTTGTCAGCCACCCAGTAAAGCTGGCTGTCGCGGGCCTGGTTTTTGCTCAGGGCGGTCATGTCTTGCAGTCTTGTCTTTGTTTGTAAGGCGAGTGCGCCTCCAGTGCCGCAACATAGCGATCGGTTTCCGCGCCTTCGGCTTGCAGGAAATCCCCGATGGCCTGCCGGAAACCGGGGTGTCTAATCAGATGCCCGGAGATCGCCGTGACCGGCTGAAAACCACGGTTTATCTTGTGCTCTCCCTGCACCCCGGCATCCATCCTGCCGAGGCCGTTGGCGATGCAATATTCAATGGTTTGATAATAGCACAGCTCAAAATGCAACTTGTCCAGTTCCCGGCCGCATCCCCAGTGCCGACCATACAAGGTGTGCTGATCCAGCATCGCGAACGCCCCGGCGACATAATCTTGCCCCTGTTTTGCCATGATCAACAGGGTTTGCTCTGGCATGCTGTCACTCAGGCCCTTGAAAAAATCCAGCGTCAGCCGGGGGCTGCCCCAGCGTTTGTGAAAGGTGTCGCAGTAGAAGGTATAAAATATCTCCCATTGCTGTTCGCTGATCTCCCGCCCGTTGCGACATTCTATCCGCACCTGTTGTTGTGCCACCTGTTGCCGCTCGCGTCTGATCTGTTTCCGGCGCTTGGAAGTCAGGCTGTCCAGAAAATGATCAAAGGTATCAAAGCCCTGATTGTGCCAGTGGTACTGAATGGTCTTGCGCAACAACAGGTCGCTATCACCGAGGCCGGCCTGATCCGCCTCGCCGGTGAACAGGCAATGCCAGGAGGACACCCCGGTCTCCTGCACCAGTTTTTGCATCGCCTCCAGCAGCAGGCGACGCAGGGTCTCGGGTTGTGCCGCATCCCGCCTGACCAGCAGGCGCGGCCCGCAGACCGGCGTGAACGGAATGGCCGACACCAGCTTGGGATAATAATGGCCGCCGTTGCGCTGATAAGCCTCGGCCCAAGCCCAGTCAAACACAAACTCGCCATAGGAGTTGTCCCTCAGATACAAGGGCAGGGCGGCAAGCAACTGCTGTCCGGAGCGCACCAGCAGATGACAGGGCTGCCAGCCATGACCATCCAGACAGCCGTATTCCTCCAGACCGTTGAGGAAATCGTATTGCAGGAACGGGTTTCCTGCGCTGTCCAGCTGCTGCCAGTCGTCGCGATCAACGATGGCAAGTGCGCCAATCTGTTCAATTTGCAGTTTCATCGTGGCAGGCTCAGGCAGTTTCCTCATTCTGTATCTACTATAATGGCAAGTGCTGATCTGTTCAGCGATAAATATAGAATGATGAATCGTCGGCAATTTATGACTGCGCTTGGTGCCCTGGCCGTTGCCCGGCCCGGGGCCTTGGCGGCGGTGAATAAAACGGGGTTTTTCTATTCCGATCTGTTTTTGCGGCACAGTATTGATGCCTATCACCCGGAATCGCGCCTGCGCCTGCGGGAAGTGATGCGTCTGATGCAGGCCTCCGATGTGTATGCGGAACTGCAAGTGTTGTCGCCGGAGCAGGACATTTATCCGCATCTGTTCGCGGTGCATACCCGCGAGCATGTTGAGGCGATTATGACGCATCACAAACGGGCGGGCGAGGTGGCCTCGGCGGTGGTCTCGGCTGCACTGACTGCGACAGATCAGGTTTGCCGCGGTGTGCTGGATAATGCCTTTTGTGCCAGCAGGCCGCCCGGGCACCATGCCTTGAACAGCGGTCGGGAGGAGGGGTTTTGCTATTTCAATGCGGTCGCCGTTGCTGCGCGTTACGCACAGGCCGTGCACGGGGTTGAGAAGGTCTTGATCATTGATTGGGACTATCACCACGGCAACGGCACCGAGGCGACTTTTTATAGCGACCCTTCAGTCCTGTTCTTCTCCACACATGATGTCAGGGCCTATCCCGGCACCGGCTTCCCTGAACGCAAGGGGGCGGGCAAGGGTGTCGGCTACAATATCAATGTGCATCTGGATTGCGGCTCTACCGATGCCGACATCATGCGGGCCTTCCGGCAGCAGTTGCTACCGGCGGTGGAACGCTTTCAGCCCGATCTGATCCTGATCTCGGCCGGTTTTGACAGCCGCACGGGGGATACACTGGGTTGTTTCAACATCACCGATGAGGGCTTTCGCGACCTGACCCGGCTGGTCATGCAACTGGCCGACCGCTATTGCGATGGCAGGATTGTCTCGGTACTGGAAGGCGGCTATTCACCGACGGGTCTGGCCCGGGCGGTATTGGCGCATGTCAGCACCTTAAATGGCAAAGCAGGCTAACGCCTGCTTTGTCTCTTCACACCATACATCTCGGCTCCGCCTGCCAGCACGGATAGCTCCCCCCTTGAGGGGGAGCCAGAGGCACAAGGGCGCAAGCCCGCAGTGGCTCAGGTGGGGGGCCATTGCTTACCGAAGCCACCGAAACTATGGCCCCCCACCAAAGCAGGCTTCGCCTCCTTTGGCTCCCCCTCAAGGGGGGAGCTATTCGTGTTAGAAATCTTTCGTTACAAACATTACTATGCACAACGAGTTTTCACTGAGACAGGTTTAAGCGTGCCACAGGCTTCCAAGAAAAGAGCATCGGCCCCGCCCCTCACCGGGCATATAGTCAAAAACATCAAAGAAATCAGCGTTATAACGCTGATTGTTAGTGCAGTTTATCTGGTTATTGCGCTGTTCAGCTATCACCCGGGCGACCCGGGTTGGTCGCTGACGGTCACGACGGATGCGATCCATAACAACGGTGGCAAGGTAGGGGCGTATCTGGCGGATATTCTGTTGTATCTGTTCGGCTATGTCGGCTATTGGGTGCCGCTGATATTGCTGTTTGACGGCTTGCGCATCTTCCGCTCCCGCACTGATATCGAGCCTGTCAATCATCTTGCTCTGGCCCTCCGCAGTGCCGGGTTGCTGATGTTGTTGCTGGGTAGCTGTGCGCTGGCCTGGATGCACATACAGTCCGGGGGCGGCTTGCCGCATGAGATACGTGGTGCCGGGGGCATCCTCGGCGACGGCTTTGGTTCGCTGATCACAGACAATTTCGGCTGGTATGGCAGCACCCTGTTGCTACTGGCCACCTTTCTGGTAGGGCTGACGCTTTATACGGAATTATCCTGGGACTGGTTGCTGCAGACCACCGGTCGGCTGACCCTGGCCCTGACACACCGGATACGCCTGCGCCTGTCCGATTTTCGGGAACAGGCCGAGGGGCGCAAGTTGCGGCGGGAGCGGGAAACCGTGCTGGTCAAGGAGCAGGAGAAGGTCGTCAATCGGCGGCCGCCGGTGATAGAGCCGGTCATTTCCTCATTTGAGCCCAGTAGCCGCAAGGAGAAGGAAAAGCAGACGCAACTGTTCGCACCGCCGGTCGATTCGGCCTTGCCGCCACTGGATCTGCTGGATGAACCCGGCGTCAAGACCGGCCAATACTCCAAGGAGGCGCTGGAGGCGATGTCGCGTCTGGTTGAATTGAAACTCAGGGACTTCGGCATTGAAGTGGAAGTGGTCGCGGTGAATCCCGGCCCG
This sequence comes from Gammaproteobacteria bacterium, assembly GCA_051008185.1. Taxonomy (GTDB): domain Bacteria; phylum Pseudomonadota; class Gammaproteobacteria; order Eutrophobiales; family Eutrophobiaceae; genus CAXMWX01. The sequence continues at coordinate 6,500 of JBPCXW010000152.1, read as the reverse complement.
GTGATCACCCGCTTTGAGTTACAGCCCGCCGCCGGTGTCAAGGGCGGGCAGATCAGTAATCTGTCCAAGGATCTGGCCCGCTCGCTGTCGGTGGTTAGTGTGCGGGTGGTGGATGTGATAGCGGGTAAATCCGTGATCGGTCTGGAGATACCCAATGAGGCAAGGGAGCTGGTCGTGTTGAGCGAGATACTGAGTTCAAAAGAATACGAAGGCCTGAACTCCGCCACCGTGTTGGGCCTCGGCAAGGACATCAGCGGTAATCCGGTGGTCACGGACCTGAGCAGGATGCCGCATCTGCTGGTGGCCGGGACGACCGGCTCCGGCAAATCGGTGGCGATCAACGCGATGATCATCAGCCTGCTTTACAAGGCCACCGCGCGCGACATCAGGTTGATCATGATTGATCCGAAGATGCTGGAACTGTCCGTGTATGAAGGCATCCCGCACCTGCTGACTCCGGTTGTGACCGATATGAAAGAGGCGGCAAACGCGTTGCGCTGGTGTGTCAGCGAGATGGATCGGCGTTACAAGCTGATGGCGGCGCTGGGGGTCAGGAACATCGGCGGCTATAACAAGAAGATCAAGGAGGGTATTGACCGGAAAGAACCGGTGCTTGATCCGATCTACAAGCCGGTCAGCGACGATGACACGATACCGGCACTGGAAGAGTTGCCCTTTATCGTCATCATCATTGATGAGCTGGCGGATATGATGCTGACCGTCGGCAAGAAGGTGGAAGAACTGATCGCCCGTCTGGCGCAAAAAGCACGGGCATCCGGGATTCATCTGATACTCGCGACACAACGGCCATCGGTGGATGTGATTACCGGTTTGATCAAGGCCAACATCCCGGCACGGATCGCCTTTCAGGTTTCGTCCAAGGTTGATTCGCGTACCATTCTGGATCAAATGGGGGCTGAAAACCTGCTCGGCCACGGGGATATGTTGTTCCTGCCCAGCGGTACCAGCATCCCGGAGCGGGTGCATGGGGCCTTTGTTGATGATCATGAGGTGCATCGGATCGTGGAGAACATCAAAAGCCACGGCGAGCCGGACTATCTGGAAGAGATATTGTGTGACCCCGGTGCCGGCGGGGCGGAGCCGATCCCCGGTCTGGACACGCCCGCCGGTGATGTTGATCCGCTGTATGATGAGGCGGTGCGTGTCGTCACGGAATCGCGCAAGGCCTCTATCTCGTACATACAGAGACGCTTGAAGATCGGCTACAACCGTGCCGCGCGCATCGTTGAGGAAATGGAGGCCAGTGGTCTGGTCGGGCCGCTGGAGAGCAATGGCGGCAGGGAAATTCTGGCCGCGCCACCGCCACCTATAGATTGAGTGATGTTGCCGGGGAATAAACAGCCGATGTCGGAGCCGAACCCTCGTTATTTGTCACGCTGGCTTGTCGTTGTTGCGGGATTGTTGATGTCGGGTGTGATCAATGCCGCCGGGTCGGGCAGGCTGGATACATTCCTGAGCGGCCTGCACAGTTTCTCGGCGGATTTTCAGCAAGTCCTGTCAAACGAGATGCAGCAGCCGCTGGAGGTATCCACAGGGCGGGTGCAACTGACCGATGCCGGGCAGTTTTACTGGCACTATACCGATCCCTATTCGCAATACATCATCAGTGATGGCGAGGTGGTATGGATTTATGATGAAGATCTGGAACAGGTCACGATCAACGATGTCGGTGATGCCGTGGAGAATACACCATTGCTGATCTTTAGCGGCCAGTCACAGCCGGATGAACATTATCTGATTACCGGGCTACCGATCAGCGACGGGCTTGAGGTAATAGAGTTGCAACCCCGCGAAACCGATTCACAGTATCAGAAGATCCGTTTTGCATTTGCCGGGGAGGTGTTGCGGTTTATGGTGCTCTACGATGCGCTGGGACATATCACGCGCATTGAGTTCAGCAACATCCGGCGCAATCCACGGCTGGATGAAGGGCTGTTCAGTTTTGCCGCCCCCGCCGGTGTGGATGTGATTGATAACCGCACCGCCACCGGGCCGGACGGCTGACAGTAACAACATGAGCACCGCTACCGAATCCGAATACCGGCCGCTGGCTGATCGGATGCGTCCCGGACAACTGGCGGATTACGCCGGTCAGGAACACCTGCTAGGTGAGGGCAAGCCGTTACGCAGTGCGATTGAAACCGGGCAGTTACACTCTATGGTGTTCTGGGGGCCACCCGGTACCGGCAAGACCACGCTGGCGCGTATTATTGCCGGTTGTTGTGAGGCGCAGTTTTTGACCTTGTCTGCGGTGCTGAGCGGGGTGAAAGATATTCGCGAGGCGATTGACAGGGCGCGGCAATATCGGGAGGCATACAACAAAGATACTGTGTTGTTTGTGGATGAGGCGCATCGCTTCAACAAGGCGCAACAGGATGCCTTTCTGCCGTTTGTGGAAAACGGCACGGTCACCTTCATCGGTGCCACGACGGAAAATCCCTCGTTTGAATTGAACAATGCGTTGCTGTCGCGGGTCAGGGTCTATGTGCTGAAGGCGCTGACGGATGATGCGATTACTATGATCATCAAGCAGGCAGTGGCCGATGAGACGCATGGAATAGGGCGGGCGGGTATTACGCTGGCGACAGATGCCTTGCAACGCTTGGTTGAGACCGCCGATGGCGATGCACGCCGGGCCTTGAACCTGCTGGAGATCGCCGCCGATTTATCTGACGGCGGAGAGATTGATGCGGCCTTGATCAACGAGGTCATGGCCGGTTCCTCCCTGCGCCGCTTTGATAAGGGTGGCGAGGCCTTCTACGATCAGATCTCGGCCTTGCATAAATCGGTGCGCGGCTCGGCGCCGGATGCCGCCTTATACTGGTTTGCCCGGATGCTGGACGGTGGTTGCGACCCGCTGTACATCGCCAGACGGGTGGTGCGTATGGCCTCGGAAGACATAGGCAATGCCGATCCGCGTGCCCTGCGTCTGGCACTGGATGCCTGGGAGACACAGGAACGGCTGGGCTCGCCGGAAGGTGAGCTGGCGATTGCCCAGGCCGTGGTGTTTCTGGCCTGTGCCTCCAAAAGCAATGCGGTGTATCGGGCCTATAACACCGCGATGGCCGATGTGAAAGAAACGGGTTCGCTGGAAGTGCCTTTACATTTACGCAACGCCCCGACCAGTTTGATGAAAGACCTGGATTACGGCAAGGACTACCGTTACGCACACGATGAAGCGGAGGGCTATGCGGCCGGAGAAAATTATTTCCCGGAGCAACTGTCAGGCAAACGCTATTACTATCCGGTGTCGCGCGGGTTGGAGGTGCAGATAGCGGAAAAATTGCAACGGCTCAGGGAGCTGGATAAAAAGGCGAAACCGTCATGCTGAATATCCTCTGCATTGCCATCGGCGGTGGCACGGGTGCCGTGTTGCGGTTTTGTCTGAGTGACTGGCTGGCACTAATCCTCGGGCGTAACTTCCCATACGGGACGCTGGCGGCCAACATCATCGGCTCGTTTTTGATCGGCGTGTTGTTTGTCTGCCTGCACAAGTGGGATGCGCCGGTATATTGGCGCCTGGGACTGATGGTCGGATTGCTCGGCGGCTTTACGACTTTTTCCGCTTTTTCCATTGAGACTGTTATGCTGATTGAGGCGGGTAAATATATCAAGGCCCTGATCAATGTGCTGGCCAGCGTCAGTGTGTGTCTGGCCGCCTGCTGGGCGGGTCTGCTGACGGCCAGACAACTGTAACCACAACAAACAAGAAGCACAGGAAATCATTATGCTGGATCAACATATCATCAGGAACAATCTGCCGGAGGTGCAGGCCGCGTTGGCAAAACGCGGGGTGATACTGGATACATCCCGGCTGCAAGCACTGGAAAAACAGCGCAAGGCCATTCAGATACAGACCGAAGAATTACAGGCCAGTCGCAAGAGCAGTTCAAAAGTGATCGGCCAGAAAAAGGCGGCGGGGGAAGATGTGCAGGCCTTGCTGGATGAAGTCGCCGAGACAGGCGATAAATTGAAAGCGAGTGAGACGGAGCTGGAACAGATCCAGCAGCAGTTGTTTGAGATATTACGCGAAGTCCCGAATATGCCGCACGAATCCGTGCCCGCTGGTGATACCGAAGAGGATAACCTGCTGGTGCGTGATTGGGGCACGGTGCCGACGTTTGATTTCCAGCCCCGGGATCATGTGGAGTTGGGCGAGATGAACGGCTTGCTGGATTTTGATAGTGCCGTCAAGATCGCCGGTTCACGTTTTGTGGTCATGCACGATACGATAGCGCGTCTGCACCGCGCGCTGATTCAGTTCATGCTGGATACGCATACACAGGAACACGGTTATACCGAAGTGAATGTGCCGTATCTGGTCGCGCCGGACAGTCTGTTCGGCACCGGCCAGTTACCCAAGTTCGCCGAAGACCAGTTTCATGTGGAGAAGCAGGATCTGTATCTGGTCCCGACGGCTGAGGTACCGGTAACCAATATCGCCCGCGACACCATTATTGATGCCGAGCGGATACCGCTCAAATACGTTTGTCATTCCCCCTGTTTCCGCAGTGAGGCAGGCACCTACGGCAAAGACACCCGCGGCATGATCAGACAACATCAGTTTGAAAAAGTGGAATTGGTGCAACTGGTCAAACCGGACATCTCTTACACCGTCCTGGAAGAATTGACCGGCCATGCCGAAACTATCCTGCAAAAACTCGACCTACCTTACCGTGTCGTCACCCTGTGCGGCGGCGACCTCGGTTTCTCCGCCGCCAAGACCTACGATCTGGAAGTATGGCTACCGGGCCAACAAGCCTACCGGGAGATCTCTTCCTGCAGCAACTTCGAGTCTTTTCAGGCCCGCCGAATGCAGGCCCGCTGGCGCAACCCCGACACCGGCAAACCGGAACTGCTACACACCCTGAACGGCTCCGGCCTGGCAGTGGGTCGCACCCTGATAGCGATCATGGAAAACTGTCAGGACGCAACGGGGAACATCGCCATCCCGGCGGTATTGCATCCTTACATGGGCGGGATTGAGCTGATCAGTTCAGCCAAGTGATTTCAATACCGCTTCCAGACTTTGTTTGGCGTCGCCGAACAGCATTTCTGTGTTGTCCTTGTAGAACAGCGGATTGTCCACACCGGCATAGCCCGAGGCCATGCTGCGTTTCAATACGATAGTCGTCTTGCCTTTCCAGCATTCCAGTACCGGCATACCGGCAATCGGGCTGTCGGGTTGTTCCTGAGCGGACGGGTTGACGATGTCGTTGGCACCGATCACCATTGACACATCTATGTTGGGGAAGTCATCGTTGATCTCGTCCATTTCAAAGACAATGTCATAAGGCAGTCTGGCCTCGGCTAGCAATACATTCATGTGGCCCGGCATACGGCCGGCGACCGGATGAATGCCGAAGCGGACATTGATATCCATACCGCGCAGGGTCTTTGTGATCTCATTCACCGTATGCTGGGCCTGAGCAACCGCCATGCCGTAACCGGGGATGATCATTACCTCCTTGGCATGTGCCAGCAGGCCGGCGGCTTCTTCCGCATCAATGGAGGTGACATCGCCTGCCGCCGCATCGGTGACCGGTGCGGTGCCGCCGCCGGTGCCAAAGCCACCGGCGATCACGGCCAGGAACTTGCGGTTCATCGCGCGGCACATGATGTAACTGAGGATCGCACCGCTACTGCCGACCAGCGCGCCGGTGACGATCAGTAGATCATTGCCCAGCATGAAGCCGGTGGCGGCGGCCGCCCAGCCGGAGTAGCTGTTCAACATGGAGACCACTACCGGCATGTCGGCACCGCCAATCGCGGCGACCATCAGGATACCGTACAGCAGGGCGATCCCGGTCATGATCAGTAACGGGGTCATGCCCGCGTGGGCCGCGGACTGTTCAACAAACAGACTGCCTGTGTAAATGACGGCGATCAGTAGCCCGAGGTTTAGCCAGTGTCGGGCCGGTAATAGCAACGGTTTGCCGGATAACTTGCCACTCAACTTGCCGAACGCGATCACCGAGCCGGAAAAGGTGATGGCACCGATCAAAATGCCGAGGTAGGTCTCTATATCATGAATGGTCTTTTCCACCCCGGACAGGGCTGGGTTGTGCTGCATGAAATTGGCAAAACCGACCAGCACCGCGGCCAGCCCGACCAGACTGTGCAGGATGGCCACCAGTTCCGGCATCTGCGTCATTGCCACCTTGCGCGCCAGCAGATAACCGATGAGGCCGCCCACCGTCATCGCAGCGATGAGTATGTCGTAATTACCGGTAACCGCGCCGAAGATGGTCGCGAGCAGGGCGATGCCCATGCCGATCATGCCGTAGAGGTTACCGCGGCGTGCGGTTTCCTGATGGCTCAGGCCGCCCAGTGCCAGGATAAACAGGATGGTGGCACCGATGTATGAGACGGTAACCAGTCCGGCGGGAAGTTGTGCGACCATAATCTTATTTCCTGAACATCTGCAACATACGCCGGGTCACTGCAAAGCCGCCTGCGATATTGATACTGGTGATTAG
>JBPCXW010000151.1:0-19417 GCA_051008185.1 Gammaproteobacteria bacterium | reverse complement strand
GTCAGGAACTGGTCAGTGCCGGCCTGAACCTGCCGCTACTGGAAGTAGTAGGGGCCTCCGAGGAAGACAATCTGGAAACCATCCGCTTGATGGGGGAACAGGTAGTGCCCAATCTGAAACCACAAATCGTAAAGGGTATGTAACAATGAAACTGGTAACTTTTGATATAAACAAAACCGGGCGGCGTAGCATAGGCGCGTTGCAGGGTGACAACTATGTTGATCTGGCCGCCTTGTCCGGCGGCAGCCTGCCTGACGACATGACCAGCCTGTTACAGGGCGGCAAGGCGGTACTGGACAAGGCGCGTGAACTGCTGAGCGGGGATGTCAGCGCCCACAGTTACAGCGCGGCCGATATTACCCTGCAATCACCGGTTCCGTTGCCCGGCAAGATCGTGCATACCTCCTGTAATTTTGGTCAGCATCTGAAAGAGCTTACCACCTGGAATGATCCGGTATGGGAGTCACATAACTGGGGTGATTTCCACTTTGAACATCCCACCGGTTTTCTGGAGGCTCCTTCTTCGGTGGTCGGGCATGGGGCCGGTGTTGAGATCCCGGTCTTTAGCAAGCAACTGGATTACGAGATTGAACTCGCCATTGTGATAGGCAAGGAGGCGTTTCGTGTCAGCACTGCCGAGGCGATGGATTATGTTGCCGGTTTTATGATCTTCAATGATCTGTCAGCGCGTGATATTCAATCGCGTGAGCATTCCAACAAGGTGATCCTGATGGGCAAGAGTTTCAAGGGCTCCTGTCCGCTGGGGCCGTGGCTGGTGACAAGCGATGAGATAGCCGATGCACACCAGCTGGAGATGAAATTACAGGTGAATGGTGATCTGCGTCAAGATGCGAATACCGGCGACATGCATTATAAAACGGTTGATCTGGTCTCATGGTGGTCACACATGGGCTTGTATCCCGGTGATGTGATTACCAGCGGTAGCCCGCCGGGTGTGGCGGCGGGTATGAAAGATCCCAAGTGGCTGGCCCCGGGTGACAAGGTTGAGGCCAGTATTGAACAGTTAGGGACGTTGACGACAAATATTATTTAGATTGATAGAAAACAGAGAAGACAAGATGGCAAATAAAGTAGATAAAAAATTGTTACAAAAGGCGATTGATCAGATTGATCGCGCCAAACTGGTCAAGCTGGTGATGGATCTGGTGGATATACCCAGCCCCACCGGCTTTGAAGCCGAGGTAGCCCGTGCCTTGCACGAGATACAAAAAGAGCAGGGCTTTGATGCCGTCCTGCAACCGATAGGGGATGGACGCTATAACGCCATCGCCCGCTTGCAGGGGCAGAGCGGCGGCAAGTCGCTGATGTTCAACGGTCATCTGGATACCTCGTTCGGCCCGGAACAGGCGCATCGTGGCATCGGCTACGAATGCAAGGCGACTCTGGTAGATGATGAATGGATCTACGGCATGGGTTCATTCAATATGAAAAGCGCGATGGGGACTTACCTTATCGCCTGTGATGCTATTCAGAAGGTCGGTATCAAGCTGGGCGGGGATGTGGTGATCGCCGGTGTCGCCGGTGAGATTGAAAAATCACCGGTTAATGATCATGACGGCCCGCAATATCAGGGCTACGGTGTCGGCACCAAGTATGCGATTACCCATGGCGCCATCGCCGATTACTGCGTGCTGGGCGAGCCTACCAACATGATGTTGATCCCGCGCCACTGCGGCAGTTGCTGGGTGAAGATCACCGTGCCCGGCCGTCTCATTCATACCGCCTGGTCTGATGTGGATCGCAACGCGATCAACAAGTCGCGGCGGGTGCTTGATGCCGTGCATGACTGGATACCGGATTATCAGCAGCGCAATACTCTGGACGATGGTTTTCATCCCAGAGTGAATGTGGCCGCCATTGAAGGCGGTTGGTCATGGCGCGGTGCCCGCACACCGGATAACTGTGTGATTTATCTGGATGTCAGGACCCTGCCCGACAAGTTGCCGCTGGAGGCATACAACGAAGTCCGTGTATTGATTGATACGCTGGTGCGGGCCAATCCCGATCTGGAAGGCACCAAAGTGGAAACCTATATGAGTGCACCGGGCACCTCTATCCCTGAAGAACATGAGTTTGTGCAACATATTATCAAGGCCCATACCGAGCAACTGGGTCAGGCACCGGAGATCGGCACCGAGGTATGGATGTCTGACGCCGCGCATATGAACCGTTACGGTATCCCCACTGTGAATTACGGCTCGGCCGGTCGCATCCGTAGCGGCGGTGGTGGTTTCTCCACCCATCAGGGGGAGGCGGTGCATATCGGCGATATGCTGGATATTATCAAGGTTTATATTCAACTCATCTTGACCATCTGCGGCACGGTTGACAACTAAACGGGGCGCCGGTGAACAAGACAAGCAGCATTATCAGCAAGGCCGGTGCGACAGATCGGTTGTCTGATACTGATTGTCTTGCACTCGCCGATTGCACCGACACGGAACAATTGTGCGCGGCCGCCAGAGAATTACGCGACAGTGGCTACCCGGATGACATCACCTACTCACCCAAGGTCTTTATCCCGCTGACTCAGCTGTGTCGGGATGTGTGCCACTACTGCACCTTCGCCCATACGCCGGAGCAGGAAAGCGAGGCCTATCTGAGTGAAGAGCAGGTGCTTGCGATTGCCCGGGCCGGGCAGGCCGCCGGTTGCCATGAGGCGTTATTCACACTGGGGGACAAACCCGAGTTGCGTTACCCGGCCGCCCGCGAGGCATTGCAACAGCTGGGACATGACAGCACCCTTTCCTATCTGGCGGCGATGGCACAGCGGGTGCTGGATGAAACCGGTTTGTTGCCGCATCTGAACCCGGGGGTGGTGGATCAGGAACAGGCGCAGATGTTACGGCGGGTCTCGGTGTCACAGGGCCTGATGCTGGAGAGCAGTGCCGAACGCCTGTGCGAGAAAGGCGGGCCGCATTATGGCTCGCCGGATAAAGCCCCGGCAACCCGACTGGCTGCGATCGCCGCGGTCGGTGCCGCCGCTGCGCCGCTGACATCCGGTATCCTGATCGGTATCGGTGAAACGCGCGATGAACGCATTGCCTCGTTACTGGCCTTGCGTGAATTGCATGAAGCCGGTGGACATATTCAGGAGATCATCATACAAAATTTCCGGCGCAAGCCCGGCACCAAGATGCAACTCGCGCCGGAGCCGGACACACAGGACATGGTCTGGACCATTGCCGTTGCGCGCCTGATCTTCGGTAGCGCGATGAGTATTCAGGCACCGCCGAACTTGAGCCCGGATGCGATGCCGGAGTTGATCCGGGCGGGCATCAACGACTGGGGCGGGGTATCACCGGTGACGCCGGATCATGTGAACCCGGAGGCCGCTTGGCCGCATCTGGACGCGTTGCGCCGGGTTACCGAGGCTGGCGGCAAGCAACTGACGGCACGTTTGCCGGTGTATCCCGATTATATCCGGCAGCACAATGTCTGGCTGGATGCGAATGTGCATAAAGTCGTGCTACGGCATCTGGATGCACAGGGCTATGCCCGTAGCGATGACTGGGCACCGGGGGAGACCACCGACATACCGTTCAGTCTGGACACGGAGACACCAGTACCGCATATCGGCAATAACATCAGCCGTCTGGTAGATCGGGCCGGTAGCGGTATGCGCTTGCAGGAAAAAGAAATCGCACGTTTGTTCAGTGCCCGCGCAGGCAATATGCATTATCTGTGTCAGGCCGCAGATGAAATGCGCGCGGCCCTGCACGGCGACACCGTGACTTATGTAGTCAATCGCAATATCAATTACACCAATATCTGTTATTTCGGTTGCGGTTTCTGTGCCTTCTCCAAGGGCAAGGTGGCTGAGAACCTGCGCGAGCGCGGCTATGACCTACCCCTGACGGAGATTCAACAGCGCGTACGCGAGGCCTGGGAGCGGGGCGCCACGGAGGTCTGCCTGCAAGGGGGGATCCATCCCGATTATACCGGCGAGACCTATCTCGCCATCACCCGCGCCGTCAAGCAGGCCCGGCCCGGGATACATGTACATGCCTTTTCACCGCTGGAAGTCTCACACGGTGCCGACACGCTGGGGGTCAGTGTGCAAACATTCCTGCAACAACTGAAACTGGCCGGGCTGGATACCTTGCCCGGTACCGCAGCGGAAATACTGGATGATGAAATCCGGCAGATCATCTGTGCCGACAAGCTGAGCACCGACGAATGGTTGAATGTCGTCGGCGCCGCGCACCGGGAAGGTTTTACCACCACGGCCACGATCATGTTCGGTCATGTGGATGCGCCGCTAAACTGGGCCAGACATCTGTTACGGATTCGCGATCTGCAAGAAGAGACCGGCGGTTTCAGTGAGTTTGTCCCGCTACCTTATGTGCATAGGGAGGCACCACTTTATAAAAAAGGCCGCAGTCGCATCGGCCCCACCTTCAGGGAGGCGTTGCTGATGCATGCCGTTGCGCGTCTGGTGCTGTATCCGCTGATCAACAACATTCAAGCCTCCTGGGTGAAACTGGGGCCCGCCGGTGTGCGCGAGACCCTGCGCGCCGGGGTGAATGATCTGGGCGGCACCTTGATGAATGAGAGTATCAGCCGTGCGGCAGGTGCCAGTCACGGGCAGGAATTTTCCGCTGCCGCGATGCAGGAGTTGATCCGTTCGGCGGGCAGGGTGCCGCAACAGCGTGGCACCTTGTATCAACCCATATCGGCGACTGACTTTGGCACTGCCGACACTGCCGCATGAAATCACCACAGCAAAGATTTGACTATTCGGCGATGCCTGATCGTCCCCCGTTGAGCCTGCCGGACGGGGCGCGGCTGGCCGTGTATCTGGTAGTAAATGTAGAAGAGTGGGATATTGAAAAACCGGTTGCCCGCGAATATGTCACATCCCCGGCCGGGGTCACCACCGTGCCAAATGTGCCGAACTGGGCCTGGCATGAATACGGGATGCGGGTCGGGATCTGGCGTATTATGGAGGTCTTGCAGAAACGCAAGTTGATGGCCACTGCCGCGCTCAATGCACGGGTTTGTCTGGGGGCCGCCGAGCCGGTTGCCCGGGCCATGCACGAGGCCGGTTGGGGCTTTATCGGGCACGGCTATGAGCAGGCGGCGATGCATACCGTGCAGGACCAGCAGGCGGCTATCAAGCAGTCCTTTGCCACGCTGAAAGACTACACCGGCAAGGCGCCCAAAGGCTGGTTGGGGCCGGGTCTGCATGAGACCCCGGATACGCTGGATTATTTGTCCGAGGCGGGTTTCAAATATGTCTGTGACTGGCCGATGGATGAACATCCGGTATTGATGCAGACCAGCCATGAGCCTGTGATGGCGTTGCCTTACAGCTTTGAGCTGAGCGATCTGCCGATGATGGTGGTGCATCAACATGAATCGGAGCTATGGTTGCAGCGGGTCAGAGATCAGTTTGACTGCTTGTACGAAGAGGGAGGCGAGCAACCCCGGATCATGTCCATGAGCATTCACCCCTATATCATGGGGGTGCCGCACAGGATAAAATACTTCGCAGCAGCCTATGATTATATGCTTGGCAAGTCCGGCGTCTGGTTCACTACCGCCGATGATTTGTATGACTGGTGTAGTGCTTAGTGTTACACAATTCAATTTTTAATTTAATGAGTGATTACAAATGATTTCAAAACCACAAAAGAACAAGATATGGACCAGTGAGTTGAACAAAACGGACGAGATTCTATCCCGTTTTGATCGCAGCAAGCCGGTGCGTTTTTATGACACCACTCTGCGAGATGGTGAGCAGTCCGTCGGTGTGTGTTTTTCCCCGGAAGAAAAATTCCAGATTGCCTGTATGCTGGACAAGCTTGGCGTCGGCCGTATTGAGTCCGGCTTTCCGCGTGTCTCTGATGCCGACACCCGTGCGGTCAAGCGTATTCTGGATGCCGGGTTACAGTCCGAGATATGGGGTTTCTCCCGTGCGGTAGAGGCCGATCTGGACGCCCATATTGAACTCGGCACTGAACATATCCTGATTGAGATCTCCACCAGCGATCTGAAGATCAAGGCCTACGGTTTCACCCGCGACAGTGTGTTGCAAAAAGTGGCCGCCGCGATAAAACATGCCAAGGGTAACGGCATCAAGACCGTGAACTTTTTCGCGGTGGATTCCACCCGTAGCGATCTGGCCTTTCTCAAGGATGTATATCTGAGCGCCATTGAGGCCGGTGCCGATGAGATCTCGGTGGTAGATACCATCGGCGTATGTTCGCCGGAGGCGGTTGAATGGCTGTTGCGACAGGTCAGCGGCTGGGTCGGGCCAAAGGTGCCGATACACTGGCACGGCCATAATGACTTTGGTATGGCAACGGCCTCCGCCGTTGCCGCGGTGCGCGGCGGTGCTAACTGGATCCAGGGCACGGTCAACGGCATGGGCGAACGCGCCGGCAATGCCGATCTGTGTGAGGTCGCACTGGCCCTGCAATGCCTGTATGACATGCCGGTGGAACTGGACCTGGCCAAGGCAAGATCAACCTCCCAACTGGTGCAACAGGCCGGCGGTTACACAGTAGATGGCTGGAAACCGGTGGTCGGTGAGTTTCTTTATACCCGCGAGAGTGGGGCGGTGGCCAACCAGTTTCATATTCCGGAGGCCATTGAGCCGTATTCGGCTGAGCTGGTGCAGGCGGAGCGCCGTATCGTGCTGGGCAAGAAAAGCGGCCTGTCCAATATAAAACTCAAGGGCGAGGAATTGGGGCTGGCTATCCCGGAAGACAAACGCGCCGAGGTATTGGCTGAGGTGAAAGAGATCGGTGTCAGCAATGAACGGCTGGTGACCGATCAGGAGTTTCGGCAGATTGTTGAACGCGTAGTCGCTGCGTAGTTGCCGCATAGTCCATAAGCATAGTTGTGGCGGATATAAACAAAGTATGTGTTGTCGGTGCCGGCACCATTGGCAGTCTGCTGGCGGGGCATCTGGGCACACTGTTTGAAACCGCTGTGCTGGTGCGTCGGGAAGAACACGCCCGTGCCCTGAACGAGCAGGGTTTGAAGGTGAGCGGCAAGGCGGCGTTGCATGCCAGGGTCAAGGCGAGCACGGATCCGGCGGCGTTGGGTGATGTGGAGTTGCTGATCATCGCTACCAAGGCCCCGGCGGTGGAGGCCGCTACCAGCGTCCTGCAAGGGCATTTCCCGAATGCCCATGTGTTGATGATCCAGAACGGTCTGGGTTGTGAGCAGGTGGTGCAGCAATACGGTGACTGGCCGTTGATATCGGGGGTGACCTTCATGAGTGGCACGCGGCATTCCGATACGCATGTGGAATACGAGTTGGATACGGCAACCTGGATGGGGCCGTGGGCGGAAGGCCATGCCGGGTATGAGTTTGTGCAACAGGTGGCGGCACTGTTTGTCGCAGCCGGGCTCAAGGCCGAGGCGTATCAGGATCTGCGCCCGCACCAATGGTCAAAGCTGATTTTTAATTCAGCGGTGAACAGTATCGCTGCGATCACGGACTTGCCGCATATCAGCGCCTTTGCGCTGGAGGATAAACTGACGGACCTGGGGCATCTGGTGCATGCGATGATGGACGAGGCCGGACGCATCGCCGCCGCACAGGGGGTGCAACTGGCCGATGATCCCTGGGAGATGAATGTGAAAGCAGTGCGTCAGGGTAGTACCAGTGGTGAAGAGTATGCACACATACCGTCCATGCTGGATGATGTGCGTAGCAAGCGTGCAACGGAGATAGATTGGATCACCGGTGCCATTGTGCGGGAGGCCCGCAAGGCCGGTATCCCCGCACCGTATCACGAGACGATGTATCGTCTGGTAAAGGCTTATGAAAGCAGTTGGGAGAGAAAACAATGAAAATATGTATTGTCGGTTGTGGTGCGATAGGCAGTTTGTATGCCGCTCATCTGGGTAGACTGGATGATGTGGAGGTCTGGGCGTTTGATCTGAACCGGGATCATGTGGATGCGATCAATAAAAATGGTCTTACCCTGACCGGCCTGAGTGACTTCACCGCCACGCTGAAGGCGCGTACCGATCCGAGTGAGATCCCGCCGTGTGAACTCGGGATTGTCGCGACCAAGACCATGTTCACCGCCGCCGCGATGCAGGCCGCCGCCCCGATATTCAAAGACGGGGCCGTGTGCTCGGTGCAAAACGGTATCGGCAGTGAAGAGGTCATTGCTGAATATGTTCCCAGAGTGATTCAGGGGACCATCTTTCCTGCCGGGCATATCGTCGCCCCCGGTGTGGTGAATCATGACGCCGGCGGCAAGACCTGGATCGGGCCGTTCGCCGACAAGCCCGCCGAGATGGCGGAAGTCGAACAACTGGCCGATGCCATCAACCGCGGCGGCATGGAATGTCTGGCCATGGAAGATGCCCGCGGTGCCCAGTGGACCAAAGTCATCTTCAACTCCGCCTCCAACGCGATGGGTGCCTTGACGCGGCTACCGCACGGTGTCGCCTGTGATCAAGTCGGCGTGCGCAAAGTCATGTCTGCTTTGGTCGCCGAAGGGGTGGCCGTAGCCGAGGCCCTGGGCATTACCCTTGACAGCGATCCCGAGGCCCTGATCGATTATGGTCGGGAGAAGGCCTACTATCATCCACCCAGTATGTTGCAGGATGTGTTTGCCGAACGGCAGACGGAAGTGGATGTCCTGAATGGCGGTATCGCCAAACTGGGCAGGGAGCTGGGCATACCTTGCCCGATGAATGAGGCCTGTGCCGCGATCATCAAGGGTCTGGAAGCCTCATGGAGCCTGGAGTATCCTGAACAAAAAACCTGAACTACCTTAACTGAGGAAATAACCATGACCGATTATGTGAACCGTTTTAGACCCAGTCAGGCCGAGATTGATCGCCGCTATGCCAACATCCGCGCATCAATGGAAAAGGCCGGTCTGGATGCCCTGATAGTCAGTGGCAGTGAATACACCGGCTTTGAAGGTGCCGTACGCTATATGTGCGGTTTTGTCATCCTGCATCGCTATGCCTATGTGGTGATACCGGCCACCGGCGATCCGGTGTGCGTCTTCCCCCGTGAAGCAACCTGGGTGGGCGATCACAGCGCGACCTTTATTGATGAGCGTGAATTCCCCGCGCACTGCGGCGAATGGATGGCGGATTACCTGCAAGGCAAGTCTTGCCGCAAGGTCGGCGTATATGGTCTGGAATACATCATCAATGTGCGCGATTACAGCGCCTTGCAACAGGCCAATTTTGATATCGTTGATTTTGAGATAGAGTTTGACTACGCCCGCGCACAAAAAAGTGAAGAAGAACTCGCCTCGGTGCGTCACTCCATGGAGATCAACAAGCAGGGAGTACTGGAGGTGATCAAGTCATTCAAGCCGGGCAAGACCGAGGCGCAACTGATGGGCGTCGCCGAAAACATCTTCGCCGCAGCCGGTTGTGCCCGCAACACGATGGACATGGTACAGATCGGCAGCAATGGCTCACTGGCACCACAGATGATCTTCCCGACCAACCGCCCGGTGGAAAAATCCGACGGCCTGATGTACGGCCTGGAGATCTCCGGCGAAGGCGGCCACTGGGTAGAGTTTTCCCGCCCGATGTTCCCGAACGGCATGGACGATGTAACCCGGGAGATGATGACCGCCTACCAGGAATTTCACGAACTGGCCAAACAACACATGAAGGCCGGCAACACAGCAGAAGCCGCCGCCGATGCCTGCATGAAACCCATCTTTGACCGCGGCTACCGCAGCGGCCATGTCTGCGGCCATTCCATCGGCATGACCATGATAGAAATGCCCCGCATAGGCGAAGGCTTTGACTTCGTCCTCCCGGAAAACATGGTGTGCTCCATGCACCCGCACTTCATGAATCAGGAACGCACCCACTCACTATACTTCCAGGAAACCTACCGGGTAGGCCGAGACAGCGGCGAACCGTTATCAGGCGTCCCCATCAAGGCCTACGAGGGAGGAGAAAAAACTTTCGCTTGAGTCATACATACATAGCTCCCCCCTTGAGGGGGAGCCAGAGGCACAAGGGCGTAGCCCGTAGTGGCTCAGGTGGGGGGACGGAGTCGGGGGCTACTGAAACTATGGCCCCCCACCAAAGCAGGCTTCGCCTCCTTTGGCTCCCCCTCAAGGGGGGAGCAGTAACAGGGCGTATCTGCTATGCTTGCGAACTCCACCATAAAACTTACACAATTACACCAGTGAATGAACGAATAGAAAAACACGGTTTGCAGATTGCCGGGCCGCTGTATCCGCTGGTGTGTGATGAGATCATACCGGATAGCGGGGTGGATGCGGATGAGTTCTGGCGGGGGTTGGCTGAGATTGTGCGGGATCTGGCGCCGCGGAATCGGGAGTTGTTGCAGAAGCGTGATGTGTTGCAGGGGCAGATCAATGATTGGCATGTTGAACGCCGGGGGCGGGATGTTGATCGGGATGAGTATCAGGCTTTTTTGCGTGAGATTGGTTATATCGCGGCGGTGGGGGGGGACTTCAAGGTGAGTGTCGCTAATGCCGATGAGGAGATCACGCGTATTGCGGGGCCGCAGTTGGTTGTGCCGGTGGATAACTCGCGTTATGCGTTGAATGCGGCCAATGCCCGCTGGGGTAGTTTGTATGATGCCTTGTATGGTACCGATGTTATCCCGGAGACGGATGGTTGCAGGCGTACCAAACGCTATAACCCGGTGCGCGGGCGACAGGTGATTGAGTATGCGCGCGGGTTTCTTGATCGGGCTACGCCTATGGCGGTGGGTAGTCACAAGCATGTGGTGAAATATCTGATCAAGTCGGGGAAATTGACGGGGGTGTTGGGCGACGGTAGTGAGCACGGGCTGGGCAAGCGGGAACGCTTTGCCGGTTATACCGGCAAGCCTGAGGCGCCTGAGTCTATCTTGCTGGAACATAATGCACTGCATATTGAGATACTTATTGGGGAGGGTTATTACATTGGGCGGGGTGATCTGGCCAATGTTTATGATATTCAACTTGAGTCTGCCATCAGTGTGATTATGGATTGTGAGGACTCGGTGTCGGCGGTGGATGTCGATGACAAGGTGCGGGTTTATCGCAACTGGCTGGGCTTGATGCGGGGTGATCTCAGTCGCACTTTGGAAAAAGACGGTGAGACGATTGAACGCAGGTTGAATCCGGATCGGCAATATACCGCCCCGGATGGCAAGTCTTTTAGCCTGCCGGGGCGCGGCCTGTTATTGACGCGTAACGTGGGTATGCACATGTACACCGATGCGGTGACGACTGCGGATGGCGCGGCGATACCGGAGGGGTTTCTGGATGCGATGGTTACCGCGCTGGCGGCGAAACATGATCTGCTGGGCAATGGGAAATACCGTAACAGCCGTAGCGGTTCCATCTATATTGTCAAACCCAAACTGCACGGGCCGGAAGAAGTGGCGGCGACAGTGGAGTTGTTTGAACGGGTGGAGGCCGTGCTGGGGCTGGAAAGATTGACTATCAAGATCGGTATTATGGATGAAGAGCGTCGCACTACGGTGAATCTGAAAGAGTGTATCCGTGCGGCTGAGGATCGGGTGATCTTTATCAATACCGGTTTTCTGGATCGTACCGGTGATGAGATCCATACCAGTATGGAGGCCGGTGCCGTGTTGCCGAAGGCGGGGCTGAAGACGGCGCCCTGGTTGCTGGCCTATGAGGACTGGAATGTGGATATCGGGCTGGAGACCGGCCTGCCGCGGCATGCGCAGATCGGCAAGGGGATGTGGGCGGAGCCTGACAACATGGCGACGATGATGGATGTGAAGGTGAATCATCCGCGTTCCGGTGCGACCTGCGCCTGGGTGCCCTCGCCTACTGCGGCTACCTTGCATGCGATGCATTATCATCGCGTCAATGTGGGTACGCGGCAGCGGGAATTGTTGCGCGTTGAGCGCGCCAGCTTTGATGACATCCTGACTATTCCGTTGTTGCAGTCGCGCAGTCTTAGCGATGGCGAGATTCGCAAGGAGTTGGAAAATAATGCGCAGGGGATTCTGGGTTATGTGGTGCGCTGGATTGAACACGGTGTCGGTTGCTCCAAGGTGCCGGATATCAATGATGTGTCGCTGATGGAGGATCGCGCCACCTTGCGTATCTCCAGCCAGCATATTGCCAACTGGCTTTATCACGAGCTGGTTACGGAACAGGAGGTGATTGATACCTTCAGGAAGATGGCGGTGATTGTGGACCAGCAGAACATTGACGAGCCGGGGTATCAAAATATGGGGCCGGATTTTGCTCAGAGCATTGCGTTTCAGGCGGCACTGGAACTGGTATTCACGGGGCGCGAGCAGGCCAATGGTTATACCGAGCCGGTGTTGCATCAAAAGCGTCGTGAATACAAGCTGTTGCCTTAATGAGAATAGGCATACTGACGTTTCACAAGGCGATCAATTACGGGGCTGTTATGCAGTGTTTTGCCCTGAAACAATATCTGACGGGGTGTGGTCATCAGGTTGATGTGATTGATTATGTGCCTGCTTATTTGCGGAATCAATATTCTGTTTTCAGGAAACCACGGAGGGGGCTGTTTGTGAATCTGAACAGGTTGTTGCTTCCTTTCAAGTTCAGGGGTTTTTATGATGCGGCCTTGAATCCATTTCGGTTTAGTGGTGATTGGGCTGAGATTGATCGGTATTTTGATTGCGTTATATGTGGCGGTGATCAGATCTGGAACGGGGAGATCACCAAAGGGGTGGACTGGAATTATTATGCCGGAGAATTGAAAGATGTCAGGAAACTGGCTTATGCTGCCAGTATGGCGGAGACGCCTTTTGCTTCGGGGCAACTGCAAGGGTTGGCGGAGTGCCTGAGAGAGTTTGCCGGTATTGGTGTGCGTGAGCGGTTTGCGGCGGAGCAAGTGGCGAGGTTTTCATTGCCGGCGCAGATCGTGATTGATCCGGTTTTTCTGTTTGACTTTAAGGGTATCGGGATTGAGGAACCGGCTGTTGCTGAGCCTTATATTTTGACCTTCTTTTACCAACCGACTGTCAAGGCTGACAGGATTATTCAGGAGGTGAAAGAGAAAACCGGTTATAAGGTGATGAATATCGGGATCTGTTATCAGCGTGAGGCGGACAGGAATGTGCCGGGGGTTACGCCGCTTGAGTGGTTGGGGTGGATCCGGAATGCTTCTTTTGTTGTGACGGAATCTTTTCATTGTGTTTCGTTCTCTGTTATGTATCAGAGAGAGTTTGCTTATATTACACGTAGCAATAGGAATAACAGGGTGCTTGATTTACTGGCCTCGGTGGGCTTGTCCGGCAGGGTGTGCGATGATCGTTTGCCTGATGAGGGGGGGATTGACTATGCCGGGGTGGGTGTCAGGTTGGGGGGTATGGTGGCGGAATCCAGGGCGTTTTTGGCGGGGCATTTGCGGTAGGGATTAGGGGGGATTGTTGGGCTACCGGGGGGGCTTGACAAGGTGTGTATACTGCATTTGCGGTAGTGATTATAGGGGGTATTGCTGGTTCTGCCGGGAGGGGCTTGACAAGGTGTGTATACTGCATTTGTGGTAGTGATTAGGGGGTATTGTTGGTCCCCCCACCAAAGCAGGCTTCGCCTCCTTTGGCTCCCCCTCAAGGGGGGAGCTATTCGTGCCGGGGTTATTGCTCCCCCCTTGAGGGGGAGCCGGTGGCACGAGGGCGTAAGCCCATAGTGGTTCCGGTGGGGGGCCTTGGTGTTGTCTTATATTACAATTACAGGAGATATTTTTATGTATTTATCAAGAGTGTTGGTTATTACGGCGGCTGTGATGCTCAGCCATCCGGCTATGTTGTTTGCCGAAGACTTGCCGGAGATCATTGTTACCGCTGATCCGCTGGGTGAGATTGAAGGTCATCTGGTGCAACCGATGACGGTGTTGAGCGGGGAGGAGTTGAAGACCCACAGTATCCGCAATATCGGCGAGAGCATTGCCAATCAGCCCGGTGTCAGTGTCAGTGACTTCGGGGCCGGTGTCGGGCGGCCTGTTATTCGCGGGCTGGCGGGTAGCCGGGTCAGTGTGCTGGAAAACGGTATCAACACGCTGGATCTGGCCGGCATCAGTTCCGACCACGCAGTGCCGGTGGAGACTGCCTTTGCCAAACAGATTGAGATCTTTCGCGGCCCTGCCAGTCTGTTGTTTGGTAACGGTGCCAGTGGCGGGGTGATCAATGTGGTCAATGATCGCATTACGAAGAAGGTGCCGACGACACCGGAAGGTGAAGTGGCTGTGCGGTATGCAACGGTTTCGGATGGTACGACCGCCTCCGGCAGTATTACCACCGGTATGAATGATCTGGTATTGCATCTGGATGGTTTGTTCCGCAGTGCCGATAATTATGCCATCCCCGGCCCTGCCGAATTCGGGGGCGTTGCGGAAGAACACGGCACTCTGGAAAACAGCGGGGTGGAGACGCGCAATATCGCCGTCGGCCTGTCGCGGATCGGCCAGACCGGTTTCGCCAGTTTTGCCGTCAGTCATTTTCAGCATGAATACGGTGTGCCCGGTGAGCATGGGCACGAAGAGCACGGGCATGAAGAGGATGAGCATGAAGAGGATGGGCACGAAGAGGATGAACACGAAGAGGATATGCACGGTATGCTCGATGAGCACGAGGACGAAGAGGGTGGTGTCACTATTGATATGCAACAGACGCGGTATGATTTTGAGGCGGCGTTGGAGGAGCCGTTTGCCGGGGTCAGGCGGGTGCGTACGCGTTGGGCCTATAACGATTATGAGCACGAGGAGATTGAAGGCAACGGCGAGGTGGCCACGATGTTTCAGAACAATGAGCTGGAAGGTCGGGTGGAATTGATTCACACACCGGTGGGGGACTGGAACGGGGTGTTCGGCCTGCAATACCGTAACCGGGACTTTGCGAGCATCGGCGAAGAAAGTTTTGTGCCACAGACTGATTTGCAATCCGTCGGCCTGTTTGTGCTGGAAAAAAGTGACCATGGCCGTTGGCATCTGGAACTGGGCGCGCGTTATGACAGGCAGTGGAGCGAGACGGTCACCGGTATGACGGCGACGCAGGATCTGTTCAGCGTATCGGGCGGTGTCACCTGGCATTATCGTGACGGCTATGAGGCCGGTCTGGCCTTGACCCGCTCGCAACGGGGGGCGGCTATTGAAGAGTTGTATGCCAACGGCCCGCATCTGGCCAGCGGCACCTATGAGATCGGCGATGCCGGGCTGGACAAGGAGCAATTTAGTAATGTTGATATCTACTGGCGCAAGACGGCGGGCCGGTTCACTGTCAGTGCCAACTTTTTTTATAACCGTATTGGTGACTTTATCTTTTTGCAGGAACAGGATACGAATGGCGATGGCATCGCCGATCGGGTGTTGGCGGATGGTATGCTTGATGAAGATGCGGAGTTGTTACTGGTGGCGCAGAAGCAGGATGATGCCGACTTTTTCGGCCTTGAACTGGAGACGGTATTGCGTGTTATGGATGACAAACGCGGCAAGTTACAGTTGCGATTCTGGAGCGACTATGTGCAGGGCGAGCGCAGTAACAATATCAAACTACCGCGTATTACGCCTTGGCGGCTTGGTGTCGGCGGCAGTTATCGACGCGACGGCTGGTTTGCTACGCTGGATTATACGCGGGTGCAGGCACAAAACGACACCGCACCACTGGAGACGGCTACCGGCAGTTACAATATGCTAAGTGTTTATGCCGGTTATACGCTGGAACTGAAGGGCAACAGTATGACCCTCTTTGCCAGCGGCAATAATCTGTTTGATGATGAGATACGGCGGCATACTTCTTTTGTCAAAGACATTGCGCCGTTGCCGGGACGCGCCGGGACGATTGGGATGCGGTTGGCTTTTTGAATTGGAATCTACTCCGGCCGCTATGCCGGAGTAGATCCATCAAGCCTAGAAAGTGTATGAGACTTCCAGGCCCCAAGTCCTCGGTGCGCGTGGTGCGGCATAGGTCCACAACCCCGTTGTACTGCCCACATCAAAACCGATCCCGTAGCCATCCGCTTCGGCCAGATTGCGCCCGTAAAGGCTAACCTGAGTGTTCCGGTAGAGAAAGTTTATTGATGCATCCAGCAGATGTTGTGCATCGTTATGGGTCTGTGGAGAATTTTGCAGGGTCACCTCTGTTTCACCGATATAATGATAGCCGCCCCGTATCCAGGCCGTGCCACCCATCGCCTCCCACTCATAAACCCCGCTCAGGCTGAAGGTCACAGTGGGTGCCCTGCGAAATTTGAGATCGGAGTTATCCTCTACGATAGGCGTCCTAGGGTTAGTCATGGCGTCGAAGGGCATGTTGGGGTCTTCTAGCGGGCCGTCTAGACGCCCATCCAGATCGGCAAAGAAATCATCGTATCCGGCATCCAGCCAACCGAAGTTACCCCGTACATACAGGGCATCGGTAAGATAGGCGACAACATCCACTTCAATGCCATAGATGGTTGCCGTCGCAGCGTTTGCAATGATCGTCTGTTGCCCGGTACTAGCGCTCCCCATATCTGGCACTACGGTTACACTTGCCTCTTCCTGTTTGTCATTATAATCCATGTAAAAGAAGCTGGCATTTAACCGCAAGCGGTTATCCCACCATTCAGATTTGAAGCCGATCTCGTAGTTATCCACTGTCTCCGGGTCGTAGGGCACTCTTGCTATCTCTGGAACATCCGGCCGCCCGACAAACCCGCCACTGCGATAGCCTTTTGTCCAGCCGGCATACATCATCAGATCATCACGCATCTGATAGCGCAGACCCACCTTGGGGGTAAATTCATTCCAGTCTTCCGATACCCTGGCAAGGGTTGGCGCACCGGCGTGCTCTGAGCTCTTGTCATCCACCGAATATCTACCGCCGAGGGTCAGTGTCCATTGGTCAAGCAGGTCATAGTCCGCCTCAAAGAACAAGGCCCAGTTTTCAGTCTCCTGACGACTGTCTCGGGGAAACCCAGCAACGTCGTTAGGAGCTCCAAACCCAAGGACATCGAGAAAGCCGATATAGCTGATAAGCTGGATATCATACTCAGACTCCCAGTAATAGCCACCTGCGACAAAACTTAACGGGCCACCGCCTGAGTAGGTCAAACGTAATTCATGACTGTCCTGTTCATATTGTTCCGGCCTTGTGGTATGAAACCACACTTCCGGAGTTGCATCCCAATCTGTTACTACCGTTTCGTCTGTTTCCCTGTGGCCGTAAATATAGTCCAAGTGATAATCGCTAGTGAGATCCCAACGGAGTTCTACGATAGCCGTATTGGTATCGAAAGTGGCATCAGTATAGCTCTCTTCAACCACTGGTTGTGGGAAAAATTGGCTTGGTTGCCCGTACACCTCTCCTTCAAACGGCCCCTGCTGGAGTGTCTTGTACCGGTCACCCGAGAGCGGGACATCAACTGATGGAGGACATTGTTTGAAGCGGAGCGCGGGGTTGCAAAATGCCTGTGCGGGCTGACCCACATAAAGCAGAGGCGGCGTATCCTGTGTAGTACGCTCAATATCAAAACTCGCTTCAATTTCTATACTATCAGTCGGTCTAAACAGCGCGTTGAAGCCGAGTGCCGTGTATTCGGAGCGACCATCGTCCCTGCCGGTATTGACGTTTTCAAAATATCCTTTGTCCTGTACGCGTCTGGCACCACTCAGTTTGACGGCAAGGTCTTCATTACCGGCATTGATTATCCCGTCAATATTATAGGAATCATAGGCACCGTAGCCTATGCGTAGTTTGCCACCGAGTTCCCCGGTGGGTTTGGTGCGTTCCAGTTTCATCACGCCGCCGATAGCGTTTCTGCCAAACAGCGTACCCTGCGGCCCGCGCAAGACCTCTACGCTCTCCACATCAAAGGTCTTCAGGATGCCGCCGGACAGTTTGCCGTGATAAATGCCGTCAATGACGGTTGCGACGGCCGGGTCAAAGTTGGACTCCACATCGGCAACACCGATACCGCGGATGTAAGCAGCAGCTACCCCCCCCGGGCCCTGAGCGGTGTCGTCAATAATCAGGTTGGGCGATATATCCACCAGGTCCCGTATGTCGGTGATGAACCTGCGTTCAATCTCCTGCCTGCCGACGGCACTCATGGAGATGCCGACATTCTGGATATTTTCCTCGCGTTTGCGGGCGGTCACGATGATTTCTTCCAGTGCACCTTGTGCGAAAGAATCAACCGCCGCGAAACTGAGTATGGTAATGGTTGGCAGCATTGAAAAAACGAATGCCCCGGATTTGAATAGCTTCTGCATGACTTGCACTCCCCCGTATTGGATAGTCAATTAATGTAAAGCACCGGGTATTACCCTGCCCGGCATTTTTGAACTTTATTCAGTTTTGCATAATCTTGAATATAATTCAATTTTTTTGTTGTCGTCTGCAACGCCAAAACAGGGTCAGAAACCCTGTGTATTTATCATTGAATTCAATGATTTACAGGGCTGATTTAATCAGCCTGCCCGGTTATATTTGTGCATAGCACAATCAATCACGGGGCAGTTCAAACACATAAATGACGTTGCCGCCCTCCGGCTGATAGATGTCCGGGCTGAGTATCGCCGTCAGTGCCTTGAAGACACCCATGCCGGTCATCACGGCAACATATTGTTGGCCATTGACCCCATAGGATATCGGGTAACCGTGTAACGGTGAGCTGAGCACGGCCTCCCATAAAACCTTGCCGGTGGTGGTTTCAAAGGCCTTGAACTTTCTGTCCAGATCACCAATGAAGGTGATGCCGCCCGCGGTGGACAGGGCCGCGGTCAAAAACATCGCCTCCTGTTCAAACTCCCATACTGTCTCCATGCTGTCTATATTGATAGATACCAGCTTGCTGACCTTGTTGCCGATGCCGGACATTTTGTAGGTTTTTGAGTCGCCGCCG
Organism: Gammaproteobacteria bacterium; assembly: GCA_051008185.1. GTDB lineage: Bacteria > Pseudomonadota > Gammaproteobacteria > Eutrophobiales > Eutrophobiaceae > CAXMWX01. The sequence goes on along the minus strand of JBPCXW010000151.1, from coordinate 590 downwards.
TAGCCGCCCGCGCCCTCCTCTCTTTCCACATGCCGTCCCACCATGTCCGAGCACAGATTAAACAGCGGGATTGTTATTAGCTGATTTGATGGATCGTATGAGGCGGACTGCCAGTTGTGGCCACCGTAAATGCCCGGACAGGCTGTGAAAGGTTCATCTATTCCGATTGCGAGAATATCGTCCCGGTAGAATACCCTGCCGTTTTCCTTGTCAATTTTTTTGTAGATATTCTGGTAGAGGGTTTGTTTCAGCGCGACATATTCTCCATTCTCCCGGTTCAATTTCCACAGGATGCCGTCCTTGCCTATGGTCAGCAAAAACTTTTCGCCATTGACATCGGCGAGGATTCTTTCAAACACGATGTCCATATCAATCGTCTCGCCGGGGACATGTTGAAAAAACCACTTTATCTTTCCGGTCTTCGGTGCCAGTGCCAGAGTTGAATTGGTGTAAAGGGCCTTGTCATCGGGTGTCATCCCCCTGCTTGCGGCGACCCAGGGTTTTGCCTGAGATGTTCCAATATAAAAAGTATCCAGTTCGGGATCATAGCTGCCGGGGATCCAGGTGTCCGCCCCTGCCCTGAATACGGG
>JBPCXW010000150.1:0-5505 GCA_051008185.1 Gammaproteobacteria bacterium | reverse complement strand
AGCCGGTGGCACGAGGGCGTAAGCCCGTAGTGGCTCCGGTGGGGGGACCCTGTCAGCCACCCGCCCTAAAACGGGATGTCGTCATCCACAAACTCTTCCTTGCCGTCGCCAGCCGCCGCCGGTGGCTTGTCCTGCCGTGCCGACGGGCTGGAATCGCCGCCACCACCGCTACCACCGCCGCTACCGCTACGCCCACCCAGCATCTGCATTTCGTTGGCTACGATCTCGGTTGTATAGCGGTCATGGCCCTCTTTATCCTGCCATTTACGGGTCTGCAACCGGCCTTCAATGTAGATTTGTGAGCCCTTGCGTAGATACTCGGAGACAATCTCTGCCAGACGTCCGAAAAAGACGATTCTGTGCCATTCCGTGCGTTCCTGCAGATCACCGCTTTCCTTATCCTTCCAGGCATCAGTGGTGGCCAGACTGACATTAGCCACGGCCGCACCGCCTTGTGTATAACGAACATCCGGATCATTGCCCAAGTTACCGATTAGTATGACTTTATTAATACCTCTTGCCATTTTTTTTCTCCTTAAAATGATTACGGGTTAACCCCGACCAAACCACAGAGGCTGTTCAGGGCATCCTCAAAGCATTGTAAATGAATTATAATGCTTCCTCTCAATCGTAACAGTTTAATCCTCAGCAGATAGAACTTTTCCCACAAATGGACACAATTCGTATAAGAGGCGCACGCACGCATAATCTCCAGGACATCAATCTGGACATCCCGAGGGACAAACTGGTGGTGATAACCGGGCTGTCGGGCTCCGGCAAGTCATCACTGGCGTTTGACACCATTTATGCCGACGGGCAACGGCGCTATGTGGAATCCCTGTCGGCCTACGCCCGGCAGTTTTTGTCCATGATGGAAAAACCGGATGTCGATCACATAGAAGGGCTGTCCCCGGCCATCTCCATTGAGCAAAAATCCACCTCGCATAACCCGCGCTCCACGGTTGGCACGATCACCGAGATCTATGACTACCTGCGGTTGCTGTATGCCAGAGTGGGTGAGCCGTGTTGCCCGGATCACGGCACGGTGCTGGAGGCGCAGAGCATCAGCCAGATGGTTGATCTGCTATTGCAACGGCCGCAGGACGAGCGGTTGATGATCCTGGCCCCGGTCGTGCAGCGGCGCAAGGGGGAGCACGTGCAGGTGCTGGAGCAACTGCGGGCGGAGGGGTTCATCCGGGCGCGGATAGACGGCAAGGTGCTGGAACTGGACGCCGTGCCGGAACTGGACCTGCGTAAAACCCACACCATTGAGGCGGTGGTGGATCGCTTCAAGGTGCGCCCCGATCTGGCACTGAGACTGGCCGAATCGCTGGAGACTGCGGTGCGTCTGTCGGATGGGCTGGCACTGGCCGCCTCGCTGGATGACAAGCAGGCGGAAGACACGGTGTTCTCGGCCCGCTATGCCTGCCCGGAATGCGGCTACAGCCTGAGCGAACTGGAACCGCGGCTGTTCTCGTTCAACAATCCGCTGGGGGCCTGCGAGGATTGCGATGGCCTCGGGGTGATGCAGTTTTTTGATGCCGATCTGGTGGTGCAGGATCCCGGCCTCAGCCTGCCCGGCGGGGCGGTGCGTGGCTGGGACAGGCGCAATGCTTATTATTTTCAGTTGATCAAATGTCTGGCGAGACATTATCGGTTTGATATTGATACGCCGTTCGGCAAGCTGAAAAAATCAATCCGGCAAGTGATCCTGCATGGCAGTGGTGATGAGGAGATCAAGTTTGAATACCTGTATGACAAACGACACCGGGTGGCGCGCAAGCATCCGTTTGAAGGTGTGATCCCGAATATGCAACGGCGTTACCACGAGACGGAATCGGTTACGGTCAGGGAAGAGTTGGCGCGTTACCAGAACAGCAAGGACTGTCCCGGTTGCGATGGTGGTCGTTTGAACCGCTCGGCCCGTCATGTGTTTGTGCAACAACATGCGCTACCGACGATCACGGCGATGTCGGTGCTGGATGCGCAGGCCTTTTTCCGGGACTTGAAACTGCCCGGCTACCGCGGCGAGATCGCCGGCAAGATCCTGAAGGAGGTCTGCGACAGATTGCAGTTTCTGGTGAATGTGGGGCTGGATTATCTGACGCTGGATCGCAGTGCCGACACCTTGTCCGGCGGTGAGGCGCAACGTATTCGTCTGGCCAGTCAGATCGGGGCCGGGTTGGTCGGCGTGATGTATGTGCTGGATGAGCCGTCTATCGGTCTGCATCAGCGGGACAACGGGAGATTGCTGACTACCTTGCGGCACTTGCGCGATCTGGGTAACACGGTCATCGTGGTTGAGCATGACGAGGAGGCGATCAACGCCGCTGATCATGTGATTGATATGGGGCCGGGGGCCGGGATACACGGCGGGCAGGTGGTGGCCGAGGGCAAGCCGCAGACTATTGCCGCCAGCCCGGCCTCGCTGACCGGACAGTATCTGGCCGGCAAGCAGCAGATATCGGTGCCTGCCACACGCACGGCTATGGATGCGAAACGGGTGATCAGTCTGCACGGCGCGGCCGGTAATAATCTGAAAGAGGTGGATCTGGAACTGCCGGTGGGATTGATCACCTGTGTCACCGGTGTGTCGGGTTCCGGTAAGTCCACCCTGATCAACGATACCTTGTACAAGATCGCCGCGCGTGACATGAACGGTGCCAGTGTCAGTCCGGCTGCGTATCAATCCATTGAAGGGCTGCAACACATTGACAAGGTGGTGGATATTGATCAAAGCCCGATCGGTCGCACGCCGCGTTCAAACCCGGCCACTTATACCGGCCTGTTCACACCCGTACGCGAGTTGTATGCGGCGACGGCGGAGGCGCGTTCGCGCGGTTACAAGCCGGGGCGTTTCAGTTTCAATGTCAAGGGCGGGCGTTGCGAGGCCTGTCAGGGCGATGGGTTGATCAAGGTTGAGATGCACTTTCTGCCGGATATCTATGTGGTATGCGATACCTGCAAGGGCAAGCGTTATAACCGCGAGACGCTGGACATACATTACAAGGGCAAGAACATCTTTGAGGCGCTGGATATGACGGTGGAAGAGGCGCGTGAATTCTTTGATGCGGTACCGGTGCTGGCCCGTAAGTTACAGACGCTGATGGATGTGGGCCTGTCCTATATCCGGTTGGGGCAGAATGCGACTACCTTGTCCGGTGGTGAGGCGCAACGGGTGAAACTGGCGCGCGAATTATCCAGACGGGATACCGGCAAGACCTTGTACCTGCTGGATGAGCCTACCACCGGTTTGCATTTCCATGACATCAAACAACTGCTGGAGGTGTTGCACCGCTTGCGTGATCACGGCAACACGGTGGTGGTGATAGAACACAATATGGATGTGATCAAGACTGCTGACTGGATTATTGATCTGGGGCCGGAGGGCGGCGATGGCGGCGGGCAGATCATTGCACAGGGCACACCGGAGTCGCTGGCGAAGAGCAAGACATCCTACACCGCGCAATATCTGGCACCCGTTTTGAAAAGACAAAAGGTGAGCAGACAAAGGGTGAGCAGACAAAAAACCACCAACGGCCGGGCCGCCGCCTGAGCCGTGTCAGGCCGCCGCCTGTTTGGCATCAAGCAGCTTGGCCTCCAGATCATCCACTTCCTGCAACAGTGCCGCCGGCATCTTGTCGCCGAATTGTTCGTAGTATTGCCTGATCAGCGGGATCTCCTGCAACCAGCCATCAATATCCACCTTCAGCATATTGGCCGTATCCGGGACGATGGCCGGGGACAGGCCGGACAGGTCCAGGGCCTCCAGGGCGGGCAGGCGGCCGATCGGGGTATCAACGGCTTCTGCGGTGCCCTCGCAGCGTTCAAATATCCATTTCAGTACCCGGCTGTTTTCGCCGAAGCCGGGCCACAGAAACCGCCCCTCGGCCTTGCGGAACCAGTTGACATAATAGATGCCCGGCAGGCGGGCACCGGTCTTGTCGGCAAGGCTTAGCCAGTGTCGCCAGTAGTCGGCCATGTTGTAGCCGCAGAAGGGCAGCATGGCCATCGGGTCGCGGCGTAACTGGCCGATCTTGCCTGCCGCTGCCGCGGTCTTTTCCGAGGCGATGATGGAGCCGAAGAAGACGCCCTGTTGCCAACTGTCGGCCTCGTTCACCAACGGCACCACACTGGCGCGGCGGCCACCGAACAGGATGGCGCTGATCGGGACACCTTCCGGTTGTTCCCACTCGGGGGCGATGACCGGACACTGGGCGGCGGGGGCGGTGAAGCGGGCGTTCGGATGTGCCGCCGGGGTGGTGGAGGCGGGGGTCCAGGGCTTGCCCAGCCAGTCGGTCAGGTGCGGCGGTGGTTCGTGGGTCAGGCCCTCCCACCAGACATCGCCATCGGGGGTCTCGGCGACATTGGTGAAGATGCAGTTGGCGCGCAGGGTCTGCATCGCATTGTAGTTGGTTTGCTCGCCGGTGCCCGGGGCGACGCCGAAGAAACCGGCCTCGGGGTTGATCGCGTAGAGGCGACCATCGGCACCGAATTTCATCCAGCAAATATCATCGCCGATGGTCTCTACTTTCCAGCCGGGGATGGTCGGGCTCAGCATCGCCAGATTGGTCTTGCCGCAGGCGCTGGGGAAGGCACCGGCGATATAGCGGGAGATGCCTTCCGGGTTGGTTAGTTTCAGGATCAGCATGTGTTCGGCCAGCCAGCCCTCATCGCGGGCCATGACCGAGGCGATGCGCAGGGCGAAACATTTTTTGCCGAGCAGGGCGTTGCCGCCGTAGCCGGAGCCGAAGGACCAGATCTCGCGGCTCTCGGGGAAATGGACGATGTAGCGGTTGTCGGGGTTGCAGGGCCAGGGGACGTCGCTGTCGCCGGGTTGTAGCGGCATGCCTACCGAGTGTATGCAGGGGACATATTGTGTGCTGTCGCCCAGTGCTTGTAGCACCTCGTCGCCGACACGGGTCATCGTGTGCATGGAGGCGACGACATACGGTGAATCGGTGAGCTGGATACCGATATGTGCGATGGGGGAGCCGACCGGGCCCATGCTGAACGGGATGACATACAGGGTGCGGCCCTGCATGCAGCCGGTGAATAGTGTTTGCAACTGCTTGCGCATCTTGGCGGGGGGGTGATAGTTGTTGGTTGGGCCGGCATCGGCGGCGTTTTTCGGGCAGATGAAGGTGCGGTCTTCAACGCGGGCGACATCGGCCGGGTCGGAGCGTACCAGATAACTGTTGGGGCGGAGTTCGGGGTTCAGTTGTTTGGCGGTGCCGGATTGCAACAGTAACTCGCACATCTTGCGGTACTCGTCGCGGTTGCCGTTGCACCAGATCACGGCCTCGGGACGGCACAGTTTGGTGATGTCGTCCACCCATTGGGTTAAATGCGGATTGTGGCTGCTCATATTTAGCGTCCTCAACAATGAATGTTCAGCGACGGGAGTATGACACTGTTAGTGCTTGTTGTCCAAAATGGTGTTCTGACTCATGAGGTATAACAGCGAGGTCCCCCCACCTGAGCCACTACGGGCTACGCCCTTGT
>JBPCXW010000149.1:0-9510 GCA_051008185.1 Gammaproteobacteria bacterium | reverse complement strand
CCTCGGCATGCTTACTTATATCACGATGCCGCGGGCGAAAGACCCGGAGATCAATTTTAACTGGGTCAATATCCTCACCGTTTTTCCGGGTGCGGCGGCGGTGGATATGGAACGCCGTGTCACCGATCCGCTGGAAGATGTATTGCGTAGTACGATCAAGGACATCAAGTTTGCCCTGAGCAGTAGCCGTGACGGGATTTCCAATATCCTGATCCGCTTTAACCGGCTTGATGCAGATGTGTTTGACAATCGTCTTATTGATGTCCGGCGAGAGGTACAAAACACCTACACGAGTCAACTGCCGGATGCCGCGGAAGATCCGGTGATATACGATATCAACACTTCCAATGCCTTTCCTACCGCGATGATTATCGTGACCGGCCCGGGTAATGATGAAAATCTGTGGCGGCAGGTTCGCAATATCAGAAAAGACATGGAAAGGATAAGCGGCGTAGAGCGGGTGGATGCCGTGGGCCTGCCTGATCCCGAACTGCATGTCACTTTTATCCCGGAGCGTCTGGAAGGTTTGGGGATTACGCCGGTGGATATCGCCGACACGATACGGGTGTATTTCAGTGATGTATCCGCCGGTGATCTGGAGACGCCGGATGGCCAGTGGATAGTACGCTTGCAGGGAACCAGTGGCGACCCGTCTGTGTTACGGGACTTTCCTGTTATGACCGCGAACGGTGTCGTCCCCCTGGGTGCGGTGGCGGAATTATCCCGCCAACGCGAGGAATACGCACAGGTCGTGCGTTATCTCGGCCGACCGGCCGTAGTCCTGACGGCGATCAAACAGGCGGACGCCAATGTGATAGAACTGATAGACCGTCTTAGCCTCTACATTGAGGAGCGTAACAGGCTCAGTGATGCGACAGGTGTGCAGCTGGTGCTGGCCGATGATCAGACCGTCAGCACCAGAGAAGCCCTGACCCTGATGCAGAGAAACGCCAGCATCGGTCTGGCATTGGTGTTGTTCGTGACCTGGATGTTTTTGGGCACACGCATTGCGTTGCTGACCAGCATCGGCATCCCTTTTACCCTTTCCGGCACTTTTCTGGTATTGAACAGCATTGGTTTCACCATCAACAACACCGTGTTGCTGGGCGTGGTCATCTCACTGGGTATGATTGTGGATGATGCCGTGGTGGTGGTTGAGTCCATCTATCAACGTTTGCAACAGGGTCTTGTCGGCATGACCGCCATCATTGAATCCTTGCGCGAGGTGTTCGCACCGGTTACTACCTCGGTGCTGACTACCGTTGCGGCCTTTCTGCCGCTGGTCTTGTTGCCCGGCATCCTGGGCGACTTTATGCGGGTAGTGCCGCTGGTGGTGACCTTTGCCCTGTTGATCAGTCTGGTGGAGGCCTACTGGATGCTGCCCGCTCATGTACTGGCATTCAAGGTGAATTTTGCCAACCCCGGCAAGATACAGAAAAAACGCGTGGCCGGTACGCATTGGATACGCCTGCATTATACGCGACTGCTATTGAAGGCCCTGCGTTACCCGTCGCGGACCTTGTGCATTATTCTGTTTGTAATCGGACTGGCGGCGATCACACTACTCAGCGGCAAAATCAAATTCAATTTTTTCGCCACTGAGCCGATACGGTTGTTCTATGTCAATGTGGAGATGCCGGCCAGTACCTCATTGCAGGATACCAGTAAGATGCTGGTGCGTATAGAAAAGCAGGGCCTGACCGCCCTCCGGGAAGGTGAGTTGCGCGCCTCCCTGACCTATGCCGGGCAACAGTTTACCGAAACCGAACCGTTGTTTGCCGACACCATAGGGCAGATAATGTTCAGCCTGAACCCACAAAAGAGAAACGGGCGGCATGTGTTTGAGATAGCCGAACAGGTGCGGCAACGGGTGCAAGACATACCCGGCCCGATCAATATCACCCTACTGGAGATAAGAGACGGGCCGCCGACACGCCGGGCGGTCAGTGTAAAGGTGAAGGGGGATGACTATGCTGTTATCAATGCCGCCACCAGCGACTTGCGGCAGTTTCTGGAAAGCAATCCGCTGTATCGCAATGTCGCCATTGATTACCGTCCGGGTAATCCGGAGCTGGTGTTGCGTATGGACGGTGAGGCAATCCAGCGGGCCGGTATCAATCCGGCTATCATCGGCAGGGTGATGCAATCCTATGTGGATGGTCAGGTCGTTACCGACTTTCAGGATGAGGGTGAGGAGGTCAAGGTGCGGGTGCTGTCCCGCAAAGACGGCGGGGCCGACATAGACAGCCTTATGCGGCAGACCCTGTCATTGCCGGATGGACAGTCGGTTACTCTGGGTGAGTTGCTGATAGCGGAGCCGGGTCTGGGGCAGCGCAATATCCAGCATTATAATTTCCGCCGCACCATTACACTGGAAAGTGATATTGACAAGGATCAGACTGACACCATCAAGGCCAATGATCTGATCAAGGAAAAATGGCTGGAACTGCAAGCGGACTATCCGAGTATCACGCTGGACTTTACCGGTGAGCTGGATGATTTGCAGGAGAGTCTGGATAGCATCTGGCTGTTTTTCCTGCTGGGCGTGGGGATTATTTATATCATACTGGGTACGCAGTTCCGTAGTTACTGGCAACCGTTTATGATCATCGCCACCGTACCGTTGGCGTTCACCGGCGTTACGCTGGGATTGTTGGTGACGGGTAATCCCCTCAGCCTCTATACAATGTACGGCGTGGTGGCCCTGGCCGGGATCTCGGTTAATGCGGCCATCGTGTTGATCTCCGCCGCCAATCAACGTATGCAACGGGGCATGAGCCTGTTACACGCCACCGTTTATGCCGGACGCCGCCGTGTTATCCCGATACTGATCACTTCCCTGACGACCATTGCCGGTCTGTTTTCGCTTGCCGCCGGTATTGCCGGTCAGTCGCTTATCTGGGGGCCGGTGGCAACGGCCATCGTCTGGGGGCTGGCCTTCTCAACCATGCTGACATTGATTGTCGTGCCGTTACTGTATCATTCCTTCATGGGTCTCAGGGAGGAATGACGGGTTACTCATCAATACTTTCAATACCTTCGTCTCCCAGCCCCTGTGCTGAATACACCTCCGGCGTCGTCCCCGTGTGCCGTACCACATAGATACCGCTGACGATAATAATCACCATGCCGATGCAGGTATAAAGGTCCGGTATCTCCCCCCAGAAATAATACCCAAGCAGTATGATCCAGATCATGCGTATGTAATCAATCGGCGCCACCACCGCCGGGCGGGCGTGACGGTTGGCCTGAATGTAACAAGCCAATGCGATAGTGGTGCAAACGCCCAGAGAGATCAGTGCCAGCCAGTGCGCGGGATTAGGTGGTATCCATCTGTAGGTGCTGTCAATGCCGAATAGCAGCAGGCTGGCGGGATAGATATAAAAGTTGATGGAATGAAAGTTTTCCGTATCCATCAGATAACGCGCGCTAACAATCAACAGTGCCACCGCGAAAGCCAACAGCAGTGTCACCAGATGGGCAAGGTGTAAATGCTCGGGGCTGGGGCGTAAAATAATCAGGATACCGATAAAGCCGACGATAATGGCGATCCATGATTGGCGATCCACATGTTCATTCAGGAACCATGGGGAGGTCAGGGCAATAAAAAAGGGAATGGAAAAACACAGGGCGACAAACTCCGCCAGTGGCAGATGCCGCAGACCATAGAACATCGCGAACAGCACCGCAGTACTGACAAGACTGCGTACAATATGCCAACCGGGGCGGCTACTTTTCAGATCGCCCAGACGCGCGCTGTAGAGCATCAGGCTCAGCAGGATGATGACACCCACCACACAGCGTATGAAAGCTATCTGGCTAATGGAGTAGAGGGTGGTCAGCCATTTTCCCAGTGCATCGGAAATGGAAAAGAACAGGGTTGATAACAGCATCAGGCCGACACCGGCCAGCAGGTTATGTGGTCTGTCGGAATGTGTGGTCATGTTGTCGTCTTCCCCTGCCTGCGCCGGGTTGGTCGGCGCAAGGGCATAGCCTGATTGTTATTCATCCGCTTGTTACAAGGCCGCGATGATTTCAGGCACGGCCTCAAACAGATCGGCGACCAGACCATAGTCGGCAATCTCAAATATGGGCGCCTCCTCGTCTTTGTTGATCGCGACAATGACCTTGCTGTCTTTCATACCGGCCAGATGCTGGATCGCCCCGGAGATGCCCACGGCCACATACAACTGCGGCGCCACGACCTTGCCGGTTTGTCCCACCTGATAATCATTCGGGACATAGCCGGCATCCACCGCCGCCCGGGAGGCCCCGACCGCCGCGCCCAGTTTGTCCGCCAGCGCCTCAATCAGGGCAAAGTTTTCATCACTGCCCAGACCGCGCCCCCCTGATACCACGACCTCGGCGCCGGTCAATTCCGGGCGTTCCGACACGGTGAGCTCGCGCCCGACAAACGTCGCCAGACCGTTGCTTGCCGTTGCCTCGGCGGTTTGCACCGATGCGTTGCCGCCTTCGGCGGCGGCGTCAAAGGCGGTGCCGCGAATGGTCATGATCTTGACGGTGTCATGGCTTTTGACTGTGGCTATCGCATTACCGGCATAAATGGGGCGCACAAATGTATCGGCGGATTGAATCTCAATGACATCCGACAACATACCCACATCCAGTAATGCGGCGACACGCGGCAACAGATTTTTGCCGAAGGTGCCGCCGGGGGCCAGTATATGACTCATGTCGGCGGCGACAGACACTACCAGTGGTGCAATGTCTTCGGCCAGTTGATGTTCATACTCGGCGGCATTGACCAGTAACACCGCATCCACTCCATTGAGTTTGGCGGCAGACTCGGCAACCGCCGTTGCTGCATGACCGGCGACCAGTATCGTCACTGCGCCGTCAAGTTGGCTTGCCGCGCTGACGGTATTCAGGGTGCTTGCCTTCAGTGAGTTGTTATCGTGCTCGGCTATGATCAGGATGCTCATCGTATCACCTTCGCTTCGTTACGCAGTTTGTCCAGCAGCTCAGTGACATCGGCCACCTTGATCCCGGCCGAGCGTTGCGGTGGTTCCGCTACTTGCAGGATCTCTATGCCGGGTGTGATATCCACGCCTGTCTGCTCGGCTTGCAAGGTGTCCAGCGGCTTTTTTTTCGCCTGCATGATATTCGGCAGTTTGACATAGCGCGGTTCATTCAGCCGCAGGTCGGTGGTGATGACGGCGGGAAGGGTCAGGGCCAGTGTCTCCAGCCCCCCGTCTATCTCGCGGGTGACATGCACCTTGCCGTCGGTGAACTCTATCTTTGAGGCGAACGTGCCTTGTGGCCAGTCCAGCAGGGCGGCCAGCATTTGCCCGGTCTGGTTGTTGTCGTCATCAATGGCCTGTTTGCCGAGTAACACTATCTCCGGGGTTTCCTTATTTACCACGCTCTGTAACAGCTTGGCGACGGCCAGCGGTTGTACGGCGGTGTCGGTGACGATGTGGATCGCCCGATCCGCACCCATGGCCAGCGCGGTGCGCAGGACATCCTGACAGACTGCCTCGCCTATGGTCACCGCGACAATCTCGTCGGCCTGCCCGGCCTCCTTGATGCGTATCGCCTCCTCTACGGCGATTTCGCAAAAGGGATTCATCGACATCTTGACATTGGCGGTTTCCACACCGCTACCGTCGGATTTGACTCGGACACGGACATTGTAATCAATCACCCGTTTGACGGGGACAAGGATTTTCATTTATTTACCTGCTAGCGAGAATGAACCGGGGTGTAAGCATACACCTTATTGGCTTCGTTTGCTAAACACCTTCGATGAAGGTGTGTATTTCCCAGTCAGTAATAGTGTCGCCGAGATCGTCCAACTGCCATTGTCTGCCGGAGACGAAGCAATCAACGAAGGCATCGCCCAGATACTTTCTTGCCGGGGCGGAGCGATCAAAGGCGGCTATGGCGGCGGGGAAGTCCGGCGGCCAAGCGAGGCCGTCCGGGGACGGGGCTGACCAGCCATCGCCCTGAACCGGCGGGGCGGGTTGCAGTTTCTCTTCGATGCCCAGGCGTCCGGCGATCAAGATACCGAGCAGGCTGAGGTACGGGTTAATATCCGCGCCGGGGAGGCGCACCTCAATACGCGCCGCGGACGGTGTGGTATTGACCACGCGATACGCCACCGTTTTATTGTTGATGCCCCAGGTGTTGGACAAGGGGGCGAACAGCCCCGCTTGCAGACGCCGGAACGAGTTCAGGTTGGGGCACTGTAATAGGAATAACTCCGGGGTATATTTTTGCAAGCCGCCGATAAAGTGTAACAGTGTATCGGTAATCTGATCTGCGGCGGCGGCATCATAAAACAGACCTGTATGGTTGTCGGCACCGAGCAGGGTCAGATTGACATGGGCGCCGCAACCTTGCAGTTGTTGATGACGCCGGGCCATAAACGAGGCCAGCAGTCCGCGTTTTCTGGCGATGGTTTTTATCAGTGCCTTGAACAGGGCGGCATTGTCCGCGATGCTGATACCTTCTGCCGGTAACAGTGCGGCCTCCATCAAGGTGGAAAACTCATTGTGCAGGCTCTCCACCGGTAGCCCCATGATTTCACAATCTGTCTGAATGGCGGCGAACAGATCATTGTCGGCGGTCTGATCGGTGAATGAATAAAAAGTTTCAAAGCCGGGTTCGGCCAGGATCTGATGCGGCAGTTTTTCCGTCACCGAGGCCGGTGTTTCACGCAGCATATACCACTCTATCTCAAAGGCACCGGACGGTAGTAGCCCGATACTGTTGTAGCGTTGCAGTTCCGCAGCCAGCAGGGCACGGCAACAATAGGCCCGGTATTCATCCACCAGCTCACCGATCAACAGCAGGCCGTGATGGTCTTGACCCAGCGGCAAGTCGCGACAGGAACTGGCATCCAGCTGTAACAGGCCGTCACGGAACTCCTGTTCGGCGCGGAGAAAAATGCTGTTCTGCATTTGTTTCTCATTAACGGAGACGGAGAAAATACCCAGATTGAGTGCCAGCCCTTCAAGCAGTGCCTTGTGCAGGGACTGTATGTGATAGTACTTGCTGCGCGGCTTGCCGTTGTGATCAAAATAGGCGGTGGTGATATGACTCAGATTGCGCGCCGCAATTTTATCGAAGATGGCGGCGATCTGTTCCGGCTGGTTTTTCACACTGGGGAACGACAGGCCCCGCGCCGGGACCTGCCGACAGGGTTACGTCGGACTACGCCGCTGCAACTTCCACCAGATTGTCCGAAAAGGTCGGGGCGTGCCCCATATTCACAAACTCGGCGGAACTGATGGAATTGACCGTACCCTTGTTAAGTTGCCGCCAGTAGCCCAGAGTGGCTACCACTACACCGGCGTTGGTGTCGTCAGTGATTTTTGCCTCACCCTCAAATGCACCACGGTCGTTAAACACCTTGACCTGATCACCTTCCTTGATACCGCGCGCATCAGCGTCAAGCTGATTGATCAACACGAACTGCTCACCCTGACCTTTCAGCTTGTGATCCATATTGGCGTAACAGGAGTTCAGGAAACCATGGCTCTTCGGGGAAACCACATTCAGCGGGTATTTCTTTGCCAGTTCCGGACTACTCTCCAGACTCTCCCGCGGCGGCACATAGTCGGGCAGGGCATCAAGCGGCGCGCCGGTCTGATTGCCTTCATACATCTGGCGGAACGGCGGGGCGACAAAATCTCCGTTTTCGGCCAGGGTTGATTTGAATTCACACTTCCCCGTCGGGGTGGGGAAGTTACCCTCTTTATGCGGCGCACGCTCATCGGGTGTGCCGATATTGACATGGGCAAAACCCTGTTCGCGCAGATGATCCAGAGTGATACCTTCGCTGGCCGGTGCATTCCAATCAACAAAGTGTTCCAGACATTCGGAATCAGACCATTGAAAACGTTCCTCGGTATAACCCATCTTCGCAGCAAGGCGCCGGAAAATCTCGTTGTTCGGCAGGGCTTCACCCGGTGCTTCTACGCATTTGGTGTTATAGGTCAGGTAATTGTGGCCCCAGGACAGGATGATGTCTTCCATCTCGGCACCCATGGCGGCGGGTAATACGATGTCCGCATATGAGGCCGTGTCGGAAATAAAATGATCGGCGACTACCAGGAACAAATCATCCCGCATCAGGCCCTCCACGATCTTGTCGGTCTCCGGTGCCTGGGTGACGGGGTTGGAGTTCCAGCACATCATGGACATGATGGGCGGGTCAAGTTGCGTCTCCCCGGTCAGGGCGCGACCGATTTGCAGATTATTCACAACCCGTGTGCCTTCGGGAATGAAATCCGGGCGTGAAATGACATCCAGCCGGTAAGGGTGTTCCCAGAATGTCATTTGATAGATGCCGCCGCCCACTTCACGCCAGGCGCCGGTAAGCGAGGGCAGACAGGAAACGGCGCGGATGGTTTGGCCGCCACCGAAATGCCGCTCCAGTGCCACACCGATGCGGATGGCGGCGGGGGCCGTGGTGGCGTATTCACGTGCCAACCGCCGGATGTCCTCGGCCGGGATACCGCAAACCGTTTCCGCCCATTCTGCAGTACGGGACTTGGCCCGCTCGGCCAACTCGGCGAAACCGTGGGTGTAGTTGTCAACATAATCCTGATCGACCAGGCCTTCCTCAATGATAGTGCTGATCATGGCCATGGCCAGGGCACCGTCTGTTCCCGGTTTCGGGGCGAGGTGCCAGTCCGCCTGTTTGGCGGTGCGCGAGCGGTAGGAATCAATCACAATAACCTTGGCCCCTCTCTTGCGCGCATCCTCCACGAAATGCCAGTGATGCAGATTGGTGCTGACACTGTTGCAGGCCCAGATGATGATGTATTTGGCATGTACAAAGCTTTCCGGATCAACGCCGGAGGTCGGGCCATTGGTCAGCAACCAGGCGGTCGCCGAGCCTTCACCGCAAAAAGTCCGCTCGCAGACGGTGGCCCCCATGCGGTTGAAAAAGGCATCACCGCCGTTCAGGCCATGCACCAGACCCTGATGACCGAGATAGCTGTTGGGGATAATGGATTCGGCACCGTACTGTTTGATCAGTGCTTGCCATTTGTCGGTGATTTCGTTCAGTGCCTCATCCCAGCTGATGCGTTCAAATTGTTTGCTGCCCTTGGGGCCGACCCGGCGTTGCGGGTACAGCAGGCGATCAGGATGGTAATGGCGTTTCTCATAATCCTTGAGCTTCACGCACAAGCCGCCGCGAGTCATCGGGTGATCCTTGTTGCCTCTTACTCCGGTGAGTTTGCCGTCCTCCACTTCAAAGATCATGGAGCAGGTGTCGGGACAATCGTGTGGGCAAGCACCCACATAGGTTTCTTTCATTTGTGCGGACATGCTAATCCCCCTAAGCTGTAGTTATAATTAATCTCCAGCGCAGTGTAACTGCTCTGGCCACTATCTGCCACCTATTGTAGCGGATCAGTACTTATGAGACAAACTCAGCAATGTCCCCCCACCGGAGCCACTACGGGCTACGCCCTTGTGCCACCGGCTCCCCCTCAAGGGGGGAGCTATTCGTGCTGTTACTGCTCCCCCCTTGAT
>JBPCXW010000148.1:0-3260 GCA_051008185.1 Gammaproteobacteria bacterium | reverse complement strand
CTGGAGGCCGGCCTGCGTTGCGTACAGGGCAAGGGCATCGCCAATTCCATCAGCCTCAAGGAAGGCGAGGCAAAGTTTCTTGAACAGGCACGGTTGGTCAGACGCTATGGTGCGGCGGTGGTGGTCATGGGTTTTGATGAGCAGGGACAGGCCGATAGCACTGAGCGCCGCTACGCGGTGGCGAAACGCTCCTATGATCTGCTACTGGACAAGGTGGGTTTCCCGCCGGAAGACATCATCTTTGATCCGAACATCCTGACGGTGGCGACCGGCATGGCCGAACACAATGATTATGCCCAGTCATTCTTTGCGGCGGCCAAACTGATCAGACAGAACCTGCCGCATGCACTGATCAGCGGCGGCCTCAGCAATGTCTCTTTCGCCTTTCGCGGTAACAACCCGGTGCGGGAGGCCATGCACACCGCGTTTCTCTATCACGCCATTCATGCGGGGCTGGATATGGCGATCGTCAATGCGGGGCAACTGGGGATTTATGATGAGATCCCGGCCGAGTTGCTACAAAAGATAGAGGATGTATTACTGAACCGGCATGAGGGGGCTACGGATGCGCTGGTGGAATATGCGGCGACGATCAGACCCGATGCGGATACACCGGCAAACAGGGAAGATCCGAAATGGCGTGAGGCTACCGTACAGGAGCGGCTGACCCATGCCCTGATAAAAGGTATTGATACCTATATCGTTGATGATACCGAAGAGGCCCGCACACAATATGACAAACCGTTGCAGGTGATTGAGGGGCCGCTGATGGATGGTATGGGTGTGGTCGGTGATTTGTTTGGCGACGGCAAGATGTTTCTGCCGCAGGTGGTGAAAAGCGCACGGGTGATGAAAAAGGCCGTGGCCTATCTGATCCCGTTTATTGAAGAGGAAAAACAAAAGACCGGCGGCGGGCACAGCAATGGCAAGATCGTGATGGGCACTGTCAAGGGTGATGTGCATGACATAGGCAAGAACATTGTCGGTGTAGTCTTGCAATGTAACAACTTTGAGATCATTGACCTCGGCGTGATGGTGCCTGCCGAGCAGATTCTGGAGACAGCCAAAGCGGAGAACGCCGACATCATCGGCCTCAGCGGCCTGATCACGCCCTCGCTGGATGAGATGGTGCATGTTGCGCGGGAGATGCAACGGCTGGATTATCAACTGCCGTTACTGATCGGCGGTGCCACCACATCAAGGGCACACACTGCGATCAAGATCGCGCCGCAATATGAACAAGCGGTGGTGCATGTCAAAGATGCCTCGCGGGCGGTGGGTGTCGTCCAGAGTTTGATCAGTGATGAATTGAAAGCGGATTTTATTCAGGGCACACGCGATGACTATGCGGTGTTACGGGAGCGACAAGAACAAAAAAGCACCCGGCTTGATTGGCTGAGCCTGCAACAGGCACGACGAAACCGCTTGCAGACAGACTGGGAACATCACCGCATAATCAAACCGGCACAGTTGGGCATACAGGTATTCAGCGATTATCCGTTGGCGGAGTTGCGTGATTACATAGACTGGACACCGTTTTTCATTACATGGGAACTGGCCGGCAAATACCCGCGCATTCTGCAAGATGCGGTGGTCGGAGAGGAAGCCACTCGTCTCTACAACGATGCCTGCGCGATGCTGGATGCGCTGATCGCCGAACAATGGTTCAGTGCCCGGGCGGTAATCGGCCTGTTCCCGGCCAACAGTATTGATGATGACATCGCCGTTTATGCCGCCGACGATCCGGCGCAGGAGATCACGCGCCTGCACAGTCTCAGACAACAAACCCGTCGCCCCGAGGCGCAACCCAACCATGCACTGGCGGATTTCATCGCCCCCGCCGACTCCGGCCAGAGCGACTACATCGGCGCCTTCGCCGTCGCCACCGGTTTCGGTATGGAAGAAAAACTCGCCGAGTTTGAGGCAAACCATGATGACTACAGTGCGATCATACTGAAGGCACTGGCCGACCGTCTGGCCGAGGCCCTGGCAGAGCGAATACACCAGCGGGTACGCAAGGAGTTCTGGGCCTACCAACCCGAAGAGGCCCTGAACAACCAAGCCCTGATCGCCGAAAAATACCAAGGCATCCGCCCCGCCCCCGGCTATCCGGCCTGCCCCGACCACACGGAAAAACCGTTGATCTGGCAACTACTGAAAGTAGAAGAAAACACCGGCATCCGCCTGACGGAAAGCCATGCCATGTATCCGGCAGCCGCAGTAAGCGGCCTGTATTTCGCCCACACCGCCGCCCGTTATTTCGGGCTGGGCAAGATCAATCGGGATCAGGTCATTGATTATGCAAAAAGGAAAGACATGACGCTGGCACAGATGGAACGTTGGTTGGGACCGAACCTCGGCTACGATCCGGCGGAGTTTGCTCAGGAATAGTCCGGCCTCCACATCAACCTGTAATTCAATACCATGCTTGAATCAAATCTGGAAAGAGGGCATACCATTTTCCTATTCTACAAATTCCAAGATTGACAACAGATGCTTTGCACTCTTATTCTCAAACTCAGAAGAGATTTCAGAAGAGAGGGTATTCATAAATTTCGCAATATCAGGCGACCTAAAACCTCGGTCTCGAAGCCATTTGAATAAGTCCTTAAACAAAATACCAGCTACAAAATCGACCGCTTTCCAGTCTACTTTCTTATCGTAGCCATGATTTGAAAACACAAACCAACTTGGCGGTGCCATGCTAGCACCGAGATGCGAACGCAACTTGGGATATTTATACTCCCATCTGAAATCATAATATAAATCATTATAATGAGTGTACATCATCTGATCGATGGTTATACCAATTATTAAAAAGGAACGCATGCGTTCAGGATTATCTGAACTATCAATGAAGCTTTCTGAACTGCACTGACAGAATCCTTCTCTATCAAACCTTGAGGTGAAGGCAATGGGAGGGCGTCGTCCATGTCTGCGTTCTTTCTGATATCCATATTCTGACCAGAACCAGTTAATCAATTGTTTTGCTTCAGTCATTGGTTTCTCCAACTATTTATAAGTATGGAAAAAATGGGGAATTACCCATAGCACCCTTAATCAAGCCAACTGTATATAGCGATGCTTTTAAGCTTTTATATTGCTTGTTTATGTTACTAATCCGTCCCAGCACTGTCTTTGGTTTTGTCAAATGCCAGTATACGACCATTGAAAAAATAACACTATACTGAACTCAGTATATGTGAGACAAATCAGCAATGCCCCCCACCTGAGCCACTGCGGGCTTGCGCCCTTGCGCC
>JBPCXW010000147.1:0-3415 GCA_051008185.1 Gammaproteobacteria bacterium | reverse complement strand
GAGTAACACTGGCACGAATAGCTCCCCCCTTGAGGGGGAGCCAAAGGAGGCGAAGCCTGCTTTGGTGGGGGGACAATACCCGTCACTCCATTCCTGTCTCACTACTCAACCACCCAGCCACACTCGCCATCAACTCCCCACAGTTAGCCCCGGAAATCGCCGATATACAAAACACCGGCCCCCGCCAATCCAGAGCCTCTGTCAGCTCAGCCCTGATACGATCAACCGCCCCCTCACCCAGCGCATCTATCTTGTTCAGGATCAACCAGCGAGGTTTTGCGATCAAGTCTGCATTGTACTCCGCCAACTCATGTTCAATAGTCCGCACCGCCGCCGCAATAGCATCCACATCCTCCTCCGAAGCAATATCCACCAACTGCAACAATAACCGGGTACGCGACAAATGCCTCAGAAACTGTATCCCCAAACCCGCCCCGCCCGCCGCCCCGGCGATCAAGCCGGGAATATCAGCCACAACAAAATCCCGCTCCGCACTGGCCCGCACCACCCCCAGATGCGGATACAGCGTAGTAAATGGATAATCCGCCACCGCCGGGGTCGCCGCCGATACCTGTCTGATCAAGGAAGACTTACCGGCATTAGGCAAACCAACCAACCCGGCATCCGCCAGCACCTGCAACTCCAGTTTCAACTGCCGTTGCTCACCGGCACTGCCCGGCGTAGTCTTGCGTGGCGCGCGATTGGTGCTGCTCTTGAACCGCACATTACCCAAACCATGAAACCCGCCCTGTGCAACCAGCAAAGACTGCCCGTCCGCCGCCATATCACCAATCAACTCACCGGTAGCGGCATCATGCACCAGCGTCCCGAGCGGCACAGCAATATACACATCGTCACCGCCCTTGCCGGCCTTGTCCCGCCCGGCACCGGGTGTGCCGTTACCGGCACGAAATATCCTCGCATGACGAAAATCCACCAGCGTATTCAGCCCGGTATCCACCCGCAGATAAACACTGCCGCCATCGCCGCCATCGCCGCCGTCAGGCCCGCCGCGCGGGACATACTTCTCCCGCCGAAAGCTCAGGCAACCATCACCGCCCTTGCCGGCAAGCACCCGGATTGTCGCTTCATCAACAAATTTCATTCTGCATAAAAAACAAACCCCGCTCGTGGCGGGGTTGATCAAAAAAACTGTTCAGTTTCAGGCGCCTGTCAACCGGCCACGACATTGACATAAGTCCGGTTACGCGGGCCCCTCTTTACAAATTCAACCTTGCCGTCGCTGGTCGCAAACAAGGTATGGTCACTGCCCATGCCCACATTCATACCAGCATGAAAACGCGTGCCGCGCTGACGCACAATAATGTTACCGGCCCTGACCTCTTCATTACCAAAATGCTTCAGCCCCAACCGTTTGGATTCGGAATCGCGACCGTTCTTGGAACTGCCGCCTGCTTTTTTATGAGCCATCGTTGTCTCCCGTTTGTTCTGTTGCTTGTTCTGTTGCTTGCTCTGCCATCGGCTCTGCTACTTGCTCTGTCGCTTGCTCTGCCATCGGCTCTGCTACTTGTTCTGTCGCTTGTTCTGCCACCGGCTCCGCCGCCTTCTCCAGACTGATACCATCAATCGCCAGTTCGGTGTAAGCCTGCCTGTGCCCCATCTGCCTGCGGTAATTCTTGCGCCGTTTGAACTTGATGATCCTGATCTTCTCACCACGCCCATGCGCCTTGACCGTCGCCGCCACCGTGGCACCGCTCACAATAGGCGTGCCTATCGTGACGGCATCATCATCAGCCACCATCAGCACATCGTTGAGTTCCACACTGGCACCCTCGTCCGCATCCAGCTTTTCCACTAAAATCGTGTCGCCCTCCCTGACCCGGTATTGTTTACCACCGGTCTTGATTACCGCATACATGAGATCATACTCCAGATAAGCCATACAAGCATGGCAGGGGGCGGATTGTAGGGAATACCGCCCGTTTTTGCAAGCCCCTTGTTCCTGACCCCCCACCGGAGCCACTGCGGGCTACGCCCTTGTGCCACCGGCTCCCCCTCAAGGGGGGAGCAATAACACCGGCAATGCCAAAGCAGGCTAACGCCTCCTTTGCCTTTTCACTCCACACGCCCCGCCTCCGCCCACCAGCACGAATAGCTCCCCCCTTGAGGGGGAGCCAAAGGAGGCGTTAGCCTGCTTTGGTGGGGGGACAATACCGCCAAACCGCCGGTTTTGTTGGCTTTACCCCCCCGGCCTGCCATACTATACGGCTGAAAAAAACAGCAGAAATGGTACCCGCAATGAACGCCGTAGCCGCCCCCGAAATGGATATGACCGCGATCCACGCCCTGATTAGCCGGGACATGGAGCAGGTTGATGTGCTGGTCCAGCAGCAACTACGCTCCGGCGTCACCCTGATAGACCAGTGCGGCCACTACATCGTCAATAGCGGCGGCAAGCGGCTACGCCCGGCCCTGGCCCTGCTCAGCGCCAAATCCTTCGCCTATCAGGGACAGCAACATATTGATTTAGCAGCAATTATTGAGATTGTCCATACCGCCACCCTGCTGCATGACGATGTGGTAGATGCCTCACAGCTACGCCGGGGCAAACTCACCGCCAACCAGCGCTGGGGCAACGAGGCCAGCGTTCTGGTAGGCGATTTCCTGTATTCACGGGCCTTCCAGATGATGGTGGATATCAACTCCGGCAAGGTCATGCAGGTGCTGGCCGATGCCACCAACACCATCGCCGAGGGCGAGGTGCAACAACTACTCAACCGCCACGACCCCGACACCAGCGAGACCCAGTATCTGGAGGTCATCCACAACAAAACGGCCAAACTGTTTGAGGCCGCCGCCCGTTTGGGCACGGTCATCGCCGGGCAAGACGAGGCGGCGGAGCTGGCGCTGGCTACCTATGGCAAACATCTGGGGATAGCTTATCAGCTGATAGATGATCTGCTGGACTACAGTGCCAGTAGTGACCTACTGGGCAAAAACATCGGCGATGATCTGGCGGAGGGCAAACCTACCCTGCCGTTGCTATATGCGATGTGGCACGGTACTCCATCGCAATCCGCCGAGATCCGTCGGGCTATTGAGAACGGCGGCTTGCAAGCACTACAACAGATCACCGACGCGATAGAACAAACCGGTGCCCTGACCTACACCGCCCAACGTGCTCAACAGGAGGCTGCGTTAGCCATGCAAGCGATCGCCGGTTTGGCGGCATCAGAATATAAAACTGCGTTGCATACTTTGGCGGCGTTTGCTACGCGGAGGACGCATTGAGAAATTGGGGATATGAACGACAGGTTACATTACGTTTGGCTGGCAGCATCAGGTAGCTCAATATGAAATGACCAGACCTTTGAAATACCCTCGCTAGTTTTACTATGGTAAGCCTCACTAAATGGCAAAATAATGCCGCCGTTCATTTTGCCCTCCATGCACT